>NZ_RAWR01000004.1:0-107312 GCF_003986945.1 Corallococcus sp. AB018
GTCTACGAGCGCTCCAAGCACCTGGGAGGGCGGGCGCGGACGACAGAGGTGGAGGGCTTCCGCTTCAACCTGGGGCCGCATGCCCTGTACCGGGCGGGCGCGGCGTTTCGGGTGCTGGAGCGCCTGGGTGTGAAGCCCACGGGAGGCATTCCGAATCAGACGGGCTCCCATGCGCTGGTCGGCGGCCGGTTGCACACGCTGCCCCGGGGCGCCGTGACGCTGATGACGACGGACGTGCTGTCGCTCGCCTCGAAGCTGGAGGTGGCGAAGCTGCTGGCGGGGCTGGCCCGTATCGACACGCAGCCACTGGGGGCGATGTCGATGCGGGAGTGGTTGGAGACGCGCCTGACGCGAAAGGACAGCCGGGCGCTCGTCGGGGCACTGCTCCGCGTGTCCTCGTACTGCGCGGACTTCGAAGCGCTCAGCGCGGAGGCGGGGCTGAAGCAGCTCCAGTGCGCGACCGCCGCGAACGTGCTGTACGTGGACGGAGGCTGGAGCACCCTGGTGGACGCGGTGGAGCGGCTGGGGCGCGAGGCAGGTGTCCGGCTGGAGCTGTCCGCGCGAGTGGAGGCCGTCGTCCTGCAAGAAGGCGGCAAGCGGGTCGAAGGTGTGCGGCTCGCGGACGGCACGGTGCACCGCGCGGACGCGGTGGTGATGGCGGGAAGCCCCGCGGACGTGGCGGCGCTCGTACCGGGAGACGAGGTGCTCGCGAGGGAGGCGCGAGAGGCTGTGCCCATCCAGGCGGCGACGCTGGAACTGGGACTGTCGGCACTGCCGAGGCCGGATGCGTTGTTCGCGCTGGGGCTGGATGGGCCCTGGTACGCGTCGGTGCATTCGGCGTCCGCGAAGCTGGCGCCGGAAGGGGGCGCGATGGTGCACGTGGCGAAGTACCTGGGCGGCGCGGACGCGGAGGCGAGCGAGGCGGCGCTGGAATCCGTGATGGACGCGCTTCAGCCGGGCTGGCGCGCGAAGGTGGTGGCGCGGCGCTACCGGCCCTCGCTCACTGTCAGCGCCGGGCTGCCCCGGGCCGTGAACGGCGGGCTGACCGGGCGTCCCCCCGTGGAGGTGCCGCACGTGGGCGGACTGTTCCGCGTGGGCGACTGGGTGGGCGCGGAGGGCATGCTCGCGGACGCATCCCTGGCGAGCGCCGAGGCCGTGGAGCAAGCCCTGGTGCGACGCACCGCGACGTCCCAGCGCCGTGCGGCGGGAACTTGAGTCGGATGGGCCTACAGGCCAGGAGCCCCTCCCGGCGGCGCCGCGCAAAAACTTGTCCGACAGTCGGACAGGTTTTGTCCGGTCCGGTCCCGGAGGGGCTCGGCGTGGAGATTCGGGAGCTTGGGGTACCCGGCATCGCGGCGTTCCGGTGATGCTCTTGGATTGTTGGAATGTGAGGGCTTGAACGGGATGGATTCACAGGCGCGAGGAGCACTGGGACAGGCCGCACGCGAGCACGAGCGCTTCCTCTGGGGGCTCTGCTACCGGATGACCGGCGTGGCGGCGGACGCGGACGACCTGGTGCAGGACGTCTATGCGCGCGCGCTCGCGACGCCTCCGGAGCGCCTGGACACCCTGCGTCCCTGGTTGACCCGCGTCGCGGTGAACCTGGCGCGAGACCACCTGCGCCGCCGCCGTCGCGAGGGTTACGCCGGTCCCTGGCTGCCTTCGCCCTTGGAGACAGGCGATGAGGAGGTCCCTCCCTCGGTGGAGGCGAGGCTCCCGGGCGGCGGCTCGACGGAGGGACGCTATGAGTTGCTGGAGAGCGTCTCCTTCGCCTTCCTCCTGGCGTTGGAAATCCTGTCGCCCAAGCAGCGGGCGGTACTGCTGCTGCGCGACGTCTTTGATTACTCGGTGCTGGAAGTGGCCGAGGCGCTGCGCATGAGCGAAGCGAACGTGAAGGTGGTGCACCACCGCGCGCGAGCGGCCATGGCCGAGTATGACCAGTCACGTTGTGTGCCCACGCGCGACGTGCAGGCTCGCACGCGGGCTTCGCTGGAGGCCTTCCTGGGCGCCTTGGTCACGGGAGACGTGGCCGCCGCGGAGGCGCTGCTGGCCTCGGATGTGCGCGCACTGTCGGATGGTGGCGGAAAGGTGCGCGCGGCCCTGGTGCCCATCGTGAGCCCCCAGCGCGTCGTCCTCTTCATGCGCCGGTTGATGGAGATGCGGGGGCCTCCCGTGGCGTGGGAGGCGCGGATGCTCAATGGCCTGCCCGCCGTGGTGGCGGTTTTCCATCCGGGGGCGGATCCGATGCTGGCCCTGCGCATGGTGCTTCGCGTGGACCTGGACTCCAGCGGACGCATCCATGCGCTGCATTCCGTGTTGGTGGACCGGAAGCTCACGGGCGTGCGTATGCCTGTGTCGGATTGACACGGACTTCCTGGAAAAATGGTTCTGATAAATCCTTAGGAAAGCGCATCCGTTTGAGCGGCCTCCCCCGAGAGAGGCGAGCTGTGCTCGCCACATCCATCTGAGAGGAACTCGAATGTCGATGCGCAAGATGTGGGCCCCAGGGATTCTGATGTTGGGGGGGCTGACGTTGCTCGCCGGTTGCGGCCGTGAGCCCCGCCCCGTGGAGGTCATCCGATCCCGAGGGACTGAAAGCGTTGCGCTGTTGATTGAGCGGGAGGACGGCGCGGGCCCCTACGTCGAAAGCACGGCGGAGCGCTTCCGGGTCGTCGCCTCGGGCGAAGCCATCAAGTCCGTGCGCTGGAGCGCCAACGCGGGGGTCGTCGAGCCCTCCGATGAGCGGGTCACCTGGACGCTGCCCACGCCGGGGACCGCGTCCCTGTCCGTCACCGTCGAGACGGAGTCCGGCAAGACCGCCGAGGGCGCGTTCCAGTTCAATGTGGTGGCCGCGCCGCTCGCCTCCAGCTCTGCCATCGACACGGGGCCGGATGTCACGGGCAGCAGCTGCGACATCGTGTTCGACAGCACGGGCAAGGGCCACGTCATCTACACGAACGACACCCACAACAGCCTGTGGTACGCGAGCTGGGACGGCACGTCCTGGGCGACGGAGCTGATTGACGGTCCCGGCTTCAACAACGGGGGCGTCTTCGTCGTGAAGAGCCAGCTGGCCGTCGACCCGGTCACTGGCACGCCGCACGTCGCCTATTCCAAGGGAAGCGGCAACATCAATACCTCGCCGATGCGGGTGGGCTATGCCACGCGCGTCAATGGCGTCTGGGTTCGCGAGGATGTCGACGCCTCGGTCGTGACCCGCATCAGCATCGCGCTCAACCCGGCGCAGGCGCAGCGGCCGGTCATCGTCTTCAGCAGCGGCAACGGGGGGAGCGTCAAGCTCGCAACCCGGACCGCGGCGAACACGTGGTCCAGCGTGCCGCTCTCCGTCGGCGCCCATGCGCTCACGAGTGACGCCCTCTTCGACGCGACCGGAGCGCTGCACTTCATCACGCACCAGCCCTTGAGTGGCTACGTCAGTCAGTCGCTGCAGGTCCTGCGGGGCTCGGCCGTGGAGTCCTTCCCGTTGAAGACCAGCTCCTTGGGGCCCTGGCTCGCGACGGCCTGGGGACCGGACTCGCACCTCCTGGCGCTCTCCAACAGCATCGCCGAAGGCGAATGGAACGCCATCGAGGACATCACGGTCGGGACGCCTGCCTCGGCCAGCACCCGGAGGGTCTCGACGGTGGATTACAAATACTCCTCGGCGGACCTGACCTACGGCGGAGGCAAGCCGGTCATCGCCCTGCGCAATGGGACATCGCTGGCGCTCGGAACGACGGACGCGCAGGGCTTCTGGACGTACACACAGCTGGGGACGGTGCAGGACGGCTCCCGTCCGAGCGTGGCGATCCGTCCCACGGATGGTGTGCCGCATGTCTGCTACCAGCGGGACGGCAAGGTGACCTTCCAGTAGGCCGGTCTACGTCTGGATTGCCCCAAAGGGTGAAGCCCCTGTCCAAGCGCTCCCTCCGTCACCAGTTCCCTGGTGACGGGCGGGGCGAGCGAACGGGGGGCAGGTATGGCGGGACGCGGGGACGACTCACCAGCGGGAGGAGAGCCATCCCTGTTCGCCCGGCTGGCGGTGGGCGTGTTCCGGCACCGGGGCCGGGTGCTGGTGGGCACGCTGGTGCTCCTCGCCGCGGCGGTGTGGGCACTGCTCCGGGGCGGGCACCTCACCACCGGCACCATCGAGGGCATTGAATCCGCGAAGGCCGAAGCACTCGCGCGCGGTGCCGCCGCGGGGTCGAATGATCAGACCCTGGCGGTCATCTTCCATCACGACGAATGGACCACGGACGAGCCGCGCTTCGCCCAGGCGGTGACGTCCGTGCTGTCGCGCGTGGAGCGGCTGCCCGAGGTCGCGTCGGTGGTGTCGCCCATCGGTGCACCCGAGGCCTTCCGCGCCCGCTTCGTGGCGAGGACGGGCCACGACCTGCTGGCGCTGGTGCGGCTCAAGGGCGGCGAGCGCGAGGCCACCGCCGCGTTCCCCGCCGTGCGCGCGGCATTGGAGGACCCGAACCTCCGGACGACGCTCACCGGCAAGGTGGCCTTCCTGGCCGCGCTCAATGAATTGCTGGAACACGACCTGCTGCGCGCGGAGTTGCTGTCATTCCCGCTGGCGCTGGTGGTCCTGCTCTGGGTGTTCCGGACGGTGGTGGCGGCGATGCTGCCGTTGGTGGTGGGCGGCCTGGCGGTGCTCTGCGGCGTGGCGGGCGTGATGCTGCTGTCGCACGCCACGAACATGGCCCAGTACACGCTCAACGTGGTGTCGCTCATCGGGCTGGGCGTGGCCATTGACTACTCGCTCTTCATCGTGAGCCGCTTCCGCTCCGAGCTCGCGCTGGGCCTCAGCACGGAGCACGCACTGACGCGCACGCTGGACACCGCGGGGCGGGCGGTCGCGTTCTCGGGGCTGGCCGTCACGGTGGGGCTGGGAGGCCTGCTCTTCTTCCGAGGCTCGTACCTGAGCGCCATGGGACTGGGCGGTGCCCTGGTGGTGGCCTTCGCGGTCCTCTTCGCGCTCACCGTGCTGCCCGCGCTCCTCGCCTGGCTGGGGCCCCGGGTGGACCGGGGGCGGTTGCCCTTCGCGCGGAAGGAGGGCCGCGGCGGCGCCTGGCACGCGCTGGCCACCTGGGTGATGCGGCATCCCTGGTGGGTGCTGTTGCCCACGCTGACGCTGCTGCTGGCCATGGGGCTGCCGTTCCGGCGGCTGCAACTGGCGGCCACGGACATCACCGCGCTGCCCGAGGACACGGAAGCACGCCAGGGCGCGGAGACCCTGGCCCGCCTGTTCCCCCGCGAGGCCGCCACCCGCGTCCTGGTGGCGGTGGAGTTCCCAGGTGGCAATCCCCTCACACCGGAGCGCGCGGGCGCTCTCTATGACGCCAGCCGCCGGGTGGCTTCCATGCCCGGCGTGGTCGGCGTGGAGAGCGCGGTGGACCTGGGCCCCGGCATGGACCGGGCAACCGTCCTGCGCATGGCCGCCGCGCCACCCCAAATGCTCCCACCGGAGCTCCAGGCCGCGCGGGCCGCGTACGCCACCGGCAACGTGGCGGTGATGCAGGTGCTGACGTCCTCGGCGCCCAGCAGCCTGGAGGCGCGCAACCTGGTCCGCGCGCTGCGCGAGGACCGCACGGTGGGCGACGGCCGGTGGCTGGTGGGCGGACAGACGGCGACGGACGTGGACGCGGCGGCCTTCGTGAAGCACCACACGCCCGCGGCGGTGGGGTTCGTGATGGGGATGACGTGCATCGTCCTCTTCGTGCTCCTTCGCTCCGTGGTGCTGCCCTTGAAGGCGCTCCTGATGAACCTGCTGTCGCTGGCCGGTTCGTTCGGCGCCCTGGTGTGGATCTTCCAGGAGGGACACCTGCACCGGCTGCTGCGCTTCGAACCCGGGCCCATCGAACCGTCGCTGCCCATCCTCTTGTTCTGCGCGCTGTTCGGCCTGTCCATGGACTACGAGGTGCTGCTGCTCAGCCGCATCCGCGAGGAGTATCTGCGCACGGGCGACAACACCCACGCGGTGGCCGAAGGCCTGGAGCGGACCGGCGGCCTCATCACCAGCGCGGCGGCCATCATGGTGGCCGTGTTCGCGGCCTTCACGCTGGCGTCGGTGGTGGTGGTGAAGGCCATGGGGTTGGGCATGGCCATCGCGGTCGCGCTGGATGCGACGCTGGTCCGGGTGCTCATCGTCCCCGCGATGATGCGCCTGATGGGGGACTTCAACTGGTGGGGGCCCGGCCACTGGAGGCGCTCACCTCCACGAGCGCAAGGGACGGAGGTGCGGCCATGAACGCGCGGAACCTCGCATGGACGGCGGCGGCGCTGGGCGTGCTCGTGCACGGACACCGGGAGTTGATGGCCGGTCTGCGGCGGCGCGCGGCTCCGCCCGTGAAGCGCTTCGAACCGCCCGCGGTGACGGTCATCCGGCCCATCCGGGGCCTGGACGTGGACGCGCGCGAGAACGTGCGCGCGCTGCTGGACCTGGACTATCCCGGTGAGTGGGAGGTGCTCTTCGTCTTCGACAGCGAGGACGACCCGGCGTTCCTCCCCACCCGCGAGGAGGTGGCTGCCCGCCCGACGCGCGCGAAGCGGGTGGAGCTGATTGTCGCGGGCGAGCCACCGGCGGGGATGACGGGCAAGCTCAACGCGATGCAGGTGGGCGTGGCCCGCTCCCGGTGCGAGCTGCTGGCCTTCAGCGATTCGGACACGCGGCCCTCGCCCGGGGTGCTCACGGCGTTGGTGGGCGCGCTGCTGGAGGATGGCGGAACGGGCGCCACGTTCGCGCCCATCTACGCGGCGGCGGACGCGCCCCTGGCGGGCGACGTGGGCTACGGGCTTCTGGTGAACGCGTGGTACGGCGCGTCGGTCGCGTGCACCGCGGCGCCGGATGGCGCGCTGCCGTTCATCATGGGGCAGTTGATGGTGTTCCGGCGCCAGGCGCTGGAGTCCATCGGGGGCGTGGGCTGCGCCGCCGGGCAGTTCGTGGATGACATGTACCTGGGGCGCCGGCTGCACGAGGCCGGGTGGAAGAACCGCGTCGTCCATGCCCCCCTGCGCGTCGTCACGGGACACCTGGGGCTGGGCGCCTTCCTGCGCATCTTCCGGCGGTGGCTCCTCTTTTCGGAGTCGGGCATCCCCGGGACCTTCGCGAGGCCCCTCTGGGTGCGCGGCGCGGTGAGCTGGCTGTCGTGGGGCGCGCTGGCGACGGCGGTGGCGCGAAGGGCCTGGGGCCCGGCGCTCCTGTCGGCGGTGCCCATCGGCTTCTCCGTGTGGAGCCAGCTGCGGCTCCAGCGGGCCTGTCACGGACCGGAGGTCGCCCCCCGGCACTACTGGGTGCCGGCGCTCCTCCCGCTCCTGGGGGCCGGCGTGGCGCTGTCCGCGCGGCTGTCTCGCGAGGTGGACTGGCGCGGCCGGGGCTACCGGTTGGATGCGAAGGCGCGCCTGGGTGAAGCCCAGCCCGCCCGGGCCAGCGTGTAGACGGGACGGCGGACGCGACGATGCAGCCAGCTCCCCATCTGTTCCACCGCGCTCGCCATGGTGCCACGCAAGGGTGGCCCGGCCGAGCGCAACAGCGGCGCGGCGGACCGCAGGCTGCCTCCCTCTCCGTTCGGCGAGAGCATCGCGGCGAAGGCATGAGCGACGACGCGCAGGTACTCGCGGACCATCACCCGCATGCGGGGCTCCTCGGAAGACAGCAGGGCCATGGAGGCGCGCGCGCCGCCGGGGCTGTGCTCCCAGTAGTGCAACAGGCCCATGCGCAGCGCGTGCATGCCCTCGTCCTGCCTGGCGAAGGCGCTGTAGAGCGCGGAGGCGAGTGCGACGCGGGTGCGCTGCGCGGGCCGCCGCGCGTGCGCGTAGTGCTCCAGCGCGCGGGCGACGTGGTCCGGGTAGCGGTCCAGAGACTCCTGGAGGGCGCGGGCATCGTGGAAGCACGACGCCATGCCGCTGGCCGTGAGCGGGTGGCAGCACGCGGCGGCGTCGCCCACGAGCACGGCGCTCCCCATCCAGACGGTCTCCGCCAGCCAGTCGTCGTTGGAGGCCATGCGCACCGCGGGCCGCTGCTCCAGCGCCTGCAAGACGGCCTCCCTCAGCCGCGAGGGCAGGGCGAGCAGCAACTCCGGTTGTTCCTTCAGCGTCTGGGCCGTGCTGCCCAGGGGCAGGTCCACCATCACGCGCGCCACGCCGGGCTGGATGGTGTAGGCCAGCGCGTGCACGGCGCCGCCCACGAACTGGTGCCCGTATTCAGGGTGGGTGAGGCAGTCGCTGTCCACGGTCACGCCCAGCATGGTGGACAGGCGCTGGTGGTGCTCGGCGATGCCCAGCATCCGCCGCACGGGCGACGCGCGTCCGTCCGCGGCCACCAGCAGCCGGGCGTGCACGGTGTGCTCGGCGCCCGCGTGCGAATAGCGCAGGCGCACGCCGCGCTCGCAGTTGTGCTCCACGGCCGTCACGCGGGCCCGGATGCGCACGGTGACGCCGCGCCGCCGCGACACGGACTCCAGCAAGGGCAGGGTGAGGGCGGCGTGTTCGAGCGACAGTCCCGTCACGCCGCGACCGTAGGGCAGGACGAGCGTGCGGGCGGGGGCATGGAAGCGCACCGCGAAGCCCTGCACGGGCTGGGCCTTCCAGCCATTCACGACGTCCCCGAAGCCCAGCGCGCGCAAGTCTCTCACTCCGGGCGGGTGGAGCAATTCGCCCGCGAGCTGCTTGTGCCGGTCCACGCCCGCGTCCAGCAGCAGGACGGACCACCCCAGGTCGGAAAGCGCCGCCGCCACCGCGCAGCCCGCGGGCCCGCCCCCGGCTATCACCACCTCGGTGTCCCCCACGTCGCCCCCGCTCGGTTCGCAGACACCATGTCTGGCATTGACGACTTATCCATTGAAGCGCGGCGCCGCACGCGGAGGAGGCAGGCATGAAAGTGCAGGTTGCATCATTCTGTCGCACACAATTGCCCCGGGTTTCCCGGACCTTCGCGCTCAACATCCCGTTGTTGCCGGAGCCCCTGGACCTGGCGGTGACGGTGGCCTACCTGCTGTGCCGCATCGCGGACACGCTGGAGGACGAGTCCCCCGGGGCACTTCACGGTGCATTGCTCGACGAACTGGGGGCCCTGGTGTCGCTGGAGCCGGGCTGGGAGGCCCGTGCCCGCTCCTTCGCGCTAAGGGCGCGGCGGGCCCTGCGGGATGAGGTGCCACCAGCGGAGGCCGAGCTGGTTTCAGAGACTTCGACCGTGCTCGAAACCCTGGCCTCGCTTCCTTCCTGGGTCCACCCGCCCATCGCGCGATGCGTGCGCACGATGACCGGCGGCATGAATCAGATGCAGCGGATGCATGGGGGGAGCGGGCAGGTCATGGGGCTGCCCGACCTCCAGGCGACGTTCATGTATTGCTATTACGTGGCGGGTGTCGTCGGCGAGATGCTGACCGGCCTCTTCGTCGCCAGCTCACCCCGGGTTGCCTGGCGTGAGCAGCGGCTCATGACGCGGGCGCCTGCCTTTGGCCGGGCCCTGCAGCTCACCAACATCCTCAAGGACGTGCGCGAGGACCTGGACCGCGGAAGTTGCTGGCTGCCCAGGGACCGCATGGCCGCGCATGGCCTCACGCCCTCCACGCTGGCCCTGCCTTCGCTCCGTGCGAACGCCGTGGCGCTGATGGATGAGCTGGTGGCGGTGGCGCGCAGGGAGCTGGACGTCGCGCTGGAGTACTCGCTGGCGCTGCCCGTGGAGGAGCCCGGTCCGCGGCTGTTCTGTCTCTACCCGCTCTTCTTCGCGGCCGCGACGCTCGACGCGGTGGAGGGCAACCCGGCGGTGTTCGAACCCGAGCCCGTGAAGATTCCCCGGGAGACGGTGGCGACGCTGATGCGGCTCACGCAGGAGCGGGTGGACTCGGATGAAGCGCTGCGGGCGCTCTACGCCAGCTGCTCGCGGGCGTCCCGGAGCGGCGTGGAGGCCTGGAGTTGATGCGGCGGGCGCGCGACATGCTGGCCGGGACGCAGGCGGCGGACGGCTCCTGGATGGGGGACTACAGCGGTCCGCTGTTCCTGGGCCCGGTGTACGTGGCCGGGCTGTACGTGATGGGGCGCACGCCGGAGGCGTCCGTCCGCGACGGGATGGTCGCCCACATGCGTGCGCACCAGAACCCGGATGGAGGCTGGGGGCTGGACGTGGAGTCGCCCAGCCTCGTCTTCACGTCGGTGCTCAACTACGTCGCGCAGCGGCTGCTGGGCGTCGGCGCGGACGACCCGGGGCTCGTCCGCGCGAGGGCGTGGTTCCTTCCCCATGGAGGCCCGCTGGGCAGCGCATCCTGGGGGAAGTTCGTCCTCGCCCTGCTGGGGCTCTACGAATACGAGGGCCTCGCGCCCGTGCCTCCGGAGCTCTGGCTGTTGCCGCGAGGGCTGCCATTCCATCCCTCCCGGCTCTGGTGCCACTGCCGCATGGTGTACCTGCCCATGGGCTGGCTCTATGGCCGCCGGGTCCGCGCCGCGGAGACACAGCTGTTGGCCGAGCTGCGGCGCGAGCTGTACGCCCAGCCCTACGCGGATGTGGATTGGAAGGCAGCGCGTGGACGCGTGGCCCGCACGGACGCCTACAGCCCCCACGGTCTGGGATTGCGCGCCGTGCACCGCGTGCTGGGTTTGTATGAGCGGTTCCATCCGAAGCGGCTGCGGGAACGCGCGCTGGAGGAGTCCCTGGCGTTGATTCACGGCGAGGACGCGGCGACGCACTTCGTCTGCATCGGGCCCATCAACAAGGTGCTCGACATGGTGGTGTGTCACGTGGCGCGGCCGGACGGTCCGGAGGTGCGGGCCCACCTGGAGCGCCTGCCGGACTACCTCCAGCGGACGCGGAAAGGCATCACGGTCAACGGCTACAATTCCTCCCAGCTCTGGGACACCGCCTTCGCGGTGCAGGCGCTGGTGGCCTCCGGAGAGTCCGTCTGGGCGCGGGACACGCTGGAGCGCGCGGGTCGCTTCCTGGAGGCGCAGCAGGTGCTGGAGGATTCGCCAGACGCCGAGCGCCACCACCGGCATCCGAGCAGGGGAGGGTGGCCCTTCAGCACCCGCGCGCACGGCTGGCCCATCAGCGATTGCACGGCGGAGGCACTGAAGGCGTGTCTGTTGTTGGAGCCGCTCGGGCTCAATCGCGTGCCGCGTGAGCGCCTGGAGCAGGCCGTGGCGTTCATCCTGTCCTTGCAGAACCGGGACGGCGGCTGGGCCACCTACGAGCGGCAGCGGGGACCGCGCTGGCTGGAGCGGTTCAATCCCTCGGACGTCTTCGCCGGCATCATGGTGGACCCCAGCTACGTGGAGTGCACGTCCGCCTGCATCCAGGCGCTGGCGGCATGGCGCGGCGCATGGCCGCACGCACCGGTGGGCCAGTCCATCGCGCGGGGCGCGGACTTCCTGCGACGCCAGCAGCGTCCGGACGGCGGTTGGGAGGGCTCCTGGGGCGTGTGCTTCAGCTATGGCACGTGGTTCGGCGTCACCGGCCTGGTGGCCTCGGGCGCGGGGACCGGAGACCCCGCCCTGCGCAAGGCCGTCACGTTCCTGAAGGCCCACCAGCGCGAGGACGGCTCCTGGAGCGAAACCATCCAGGCCTGCCGCGAGCGCCGCTGGGTGGAGGGCCACACGGGCCACGCGGTGACGACGTCCTGGGCCGTGCTGTCACTGGTGGCCGCGGGCGAAGCGAACGCGGAGGCCACGCGCCGGGGCGTGGCATGGCTGCGCGAGAGGCAGGCGGCGGACGGCCAGTGGCCCCGAGAGCCCCTGGCCGGCGTCTTCAGCCGCACCTGCGCCATCCACTACGACGCCTACCTGCGCATCTTCCCGCTGTGGGCGCTGTCGCTCGCGGAGCGACAGGCCGGGGACTTCAAGGCGCGCGAAGGCTCTGCGACCCCAGGTAGTCCATCTTGCCCAGGTTGACGCCGTTGTGACGCAGGAGCGCGTACGCGTGGGTGACGTGGAAGAAGAAGTTGGGGACCGCGTTCTCCAGGAAGTAGTCCGCGCCGCTCATCACCTGGCCCTCCCAGCGGGGGTGGGTGACGACGCGACTGGCGGCGCCCTCGAAGTCCTTCCCCGTGAACGTGTCCAGGTACGCGATGGTGGAGCGGACGCGCGCGCTGAGCTCCTCCAGCGTCTGCTCCGTGTCCGGGTTGGACGGCGCGGCCTTGCCTGACAATCGCGAGGCCGCGAGCTTCACGGCGTCACAGGCGATCTGCACCTGGCGCACGAACGGGAGCTGGTCCGGCGCCAGCCGGAAGTTCAGGTAGAGGTTCGGGTCGAAGGACTTCGCCTTGGCGTGGGCCTCGGCCGTCTCCAACCACTTGCTCAACTGCCCCAGCTGCTTCTTCATCTGCGAAAAGGTTTCGAAGTACATGGGCGCGCAAGCTAACGGGACAGCCATGGGCGCGCGAGCCAATCGCAAGGGCGTCCGGAGCAAATCGTCCGGACGCCCTGCGTCACCCCCGGCCTTGAGCTCAGGCCTTGAACGTCATCAAGGGCCGCAGCCGGGCCACCTCCCGGACGATGTCGGCGTCCACCTGGGAGGCCACCACCGGGCCAATGGGCTTGTAGGCGGCGGGGGCCTCCTCGATGCGGCGCTCGGCCCTGAGCGCGATGCAGTCCACCCCCGTCAGCCCCAGGTCCTCCTCCCGGTGCTTCGCGCCTCCCCGTGACATGGAGAAGCGCGAGTGCGCCCGCCCCGCCCCATGCGAGGCCGACGCCAGGGCCTTCGCGTTGCCCAGGCCCCTCATCAGGTAGGACGTGGCGCCCATGGAGCCGGGGATGATGACCGGCTGGTCCTCCTCGGCAGGGCAGGCCCCCTTGCGCGCCAGCCAGCCACCTTCCCAGGGCAGGGTGATGTTGTGGGGCACGTCGTAGACGAGCGGCGCCTCCACGTCCCCGAACAGCTCCCGCAGCGTCTGCCGCACCAGCTCCGCGAGCAGCAGCCGGTTGAGGAAGGCGTAGTTGGCCGCCGTGGCCTCCGCCTTCAGGTACTCGCGCACCTTCACTGGATCCGCGAGCGGGAAGATGCCGCTCCCCGGGTGCGGGGCCCCCGTGGGCCACGCGGCGCGCGCCCGCTCCTGCCAGGTGCGCCCCACGTGCTTGCCCATGTCCCGCGAACCGGAGTGCACCATGAACGCGAGCTGCCCCTCCCGCACGCCCCAGGCCCACGCCCGCGCGCGGTCCACCACGGCCTCCACCCGCTGCACCTCCACGAAGTGGTTGCCTCCGCCAATGGTGGCGAGGCCAGGGTCGCGCACCACGCCCTCCCGCCGCAGCCCGGTGGGCGCCCAGGCCGGGTCCCCCTCCAGCGCCCCGCCCAGATAGACGCGGTCGGACTCACGGTGAAGCTGGCCCAGCTCCATCCGGGCCGCCATGCCCAGGGGCTGGCCTTCCGTCTCCAGGAGCCAGCCGGGCAGGCCGTCCCGCAGCAGCGCCTCCAGGGCGCGCGAGCCCTGGGCGACGTCCCGCGTGCCGAAGAAGTAGTGCCCCTTCATCCGCTCGACGAAGGCGTCGCGGCGGGCGAGGAAGGCGTCCACGGGGATGTCCGCGACATGCAGGCGCATGCCGCAGTTGATGTCCGTGCCCACCGCGCCGGGGACCACCAGGCCCTCCGTGTGGACCACCGACCCGATGGCCACCCCGGAGTCGCCCGGATGGAAGTCCGGCGTCGCACGCACCTGCTTCACGCGGCCGCCGTCAGGATGATGGAGCGCGGCGAGCGCCGCGAGCTGCTGGAGCGCCTTGCCCTCCACCGGCAGGTCCGGCGGAAGGAGGACTTCGGCGGGGGGAGCATGGGGATCCGCCTGGAGGCGGACCGTGTAGACACGACCGTCGTAAGCAACGTCGAGCCCCTCGCGGGCAAGCGCCCGCAGGAGCCGGTTCAGTTTCGGCTGCATGACCTTCTCGGAATCTGACCCGGGCGGATTTCAGCCCGGGGGACGTGAGCGATGGATTCGAGACCTCGGGTCAGCAGCCGCGGTCGGGACGCCGGAGCGTCCGCGACCCCCTGGACGATCCAACACACCGTGCCTGACGGGCTCGCGAAAAGATCCGCTCCAGTCGAGGATGGGCCCATGGACGTGTCGAAGCAGGGGAATGGAGCGGCGTCATGACGGTGGCGGTCCTACGGGCCCAGGCCCCGGAGTTCGATGTGGCGTCCGTCCTGGACCGCTTCCCTGACTGCCGCCCGGATGCCGTCTGGCTCCAGGGGGAGCAGCTGCAGCGCCAGGGAAGGCACTCGACCTCGGGCTTCAACCTCACCCTGGTGGAGGACGGGGAGGGCACGCTGCACGGCCCCGTCGCCGCCGCCCGCAGGCAACTGGAGGTGCTGGCCCCCCTGCTCGCGGAGCTGCGCCAGCAGGCCGTCCCTTGCGTCGTGGACTTCGGGCTGTTCGTCGGCACCTCGCGGCACTTCACCAGCTCCGTCCACTTCCCACCCGACGACGTCCGGTGGTTCGCGGACCAGGGAATCGCCCTGGCCGTCTCCGCCTATCCGACGGCCGAGGAGGAGTCGGAGGACTCCTCGGGCAACCTCCAATGAGCGCGAAGACCGCCCCCCGCTGGGACCCCGGAGCCGTACCGACCTTCTGGATCAACCATGCGTCCCGGTTGCTGATGCGCCACTTCGAGCAGCGGTTGCGGCCGCTCGAGTTCGGGATGGCCTACCTGCCGGTGGTCATCGCGCTGGAGGAGCACGGGCCGCTCCTCCAGAAGCAACTCGCGGAGTACGCCCACGTCGAGCAACCCACCATGGCCGCGCTCCTCACACGCATGGAGCGCGACGGGCTCATCCAGCGTCAGCCGCACCCGGACGACAAGCGCGCGACCCGGATATCGCTCTCGGCCAAGGCCCGGGAGCGCCTGCCCCAGGCGAAGGAGCAGCTGGAGGAGGTCGCGGATCAGGCGACCGCGGGCTTCAGCGACCGCGAGCGCGCCACGTTCATGTCGCTCCTGCGCCGCGTGGTGGACAATCTGGAGCCGGCGTCCGGGGATTGAGCCATCCATTCCCAGAACGTCAGAGGGGTCTTGTAGGGTGCGCGCCCCTCCGGAAGATTCCCTTCCGGCATGACACAAGGTCGAGGCCTCTTGAACCGCTCCTCCTTCCTGATGCGCGCGCTGCGCACCGGCACGTTCTGTCTCGTGGGCGCCAGCTCGCTGATGACGGCCTGTGATTCCAACGATGATCCCCCCGTCGACCCGGCTCCGGTGGACCGGTCGCCGCGCACGCTGACGCTGTTGCAGACCAGTGACCTGCACACCAACATCTTCCCGTGGGACTACTTCTCCGGGAAGGCTGACGCGAAGCGCGGCCTGGCCAAGGTGGCCACGCTCATCAAGCAGGAGCGCGCGAAGAACCCGGACTGCACGCTGCTCGTCGACACGGGTGACACCATCCAGGGCTCGCCGCTCGGCACCTACTACGCCCAGGTGGACAACGCGCCCAAGCACCCCATGGCCGCCGCCATGAACGAGCTGGGCTACGCCGCCATGGCCATGGGCAACCACGAGTTCAACTACGGCCAGGACGTCCTCAACAAGTTCAAGGGCGAGGCGAACTTCCCCCTCCTCGGCGCCAACGTGCGCAAGAGCTCGGACGGCTCCGAGGCCTTCACCCCGTACGTGATGACCACGGTGTGCGGCGTGAAGGTCGGCATCCTCGGCCTGGTGACGCCGGGCGTGGCCACGTGGGAGCGCAAGGACAACATCGCCGGGCTGCGCTTCGATGAACCGCTGGAGACCGCGAAGACGTATGTGCCGAAGATGAAGCAGGCCGGCGCGGACGTGGTGGTGGTGGCCATCCACGGTGGCCCGGACAAGCAGCCGACGGGCAGCGCGACCAGCCCGGAGTCGTGGCTCGCGGACTACGCGGACGCCACGAAGTGGACCGACCGCGGCAACCTCACCGCTGAGAACCAGGCCGTGCAGATCGCCCAGCAGGTGGCGGACGTGGACGTGCTCCTCACCGGCCACACCCACCAGCCCATCCCGAAGATGCTGCTGAAGCAGCAGGATGGCCGCGAGGTCCTCCTCACGCAGCCCAACCGCTGGGGCAGCCACCTGGCGGACGTGCAGCTCAACGTCACCTGGAACGGCGAGCGCTGGGGCGTGGACGCGCACGACTCGCAGCTCCACGCGGTGGACGAAACGGTGGCGGTGGATGCCACGGTGACGCAGCTCACCCAGGCCGCCCACGACACCACGGTGGCCTACGTGAACCAGAAGATTGGCAGCACCACCGCGGCCTTCACGGGCGGCTTCCCCGGCCGCTACGTGGACAGCGCCCTGTCGGACCTGCTCAACATCGTGCAGGAGGAGGCCGCTGCGGAGGCCGGCTTCCCCGTGGACCTGTCCGCGACCGCGCTGTTCTCCAACGACGTCGCGCTGCCGGCGGGGGACGTCACCCTGCGTGACGCCTACAGCGTCTACATCTACGACAACACGCTGTACGTGATGGAGATCAACGGCTCCATCCTCCGGCGCGCGCTGGAGATGAACACGCTGTACTTCAAGCAGCTGGACGCGGCCAACCTGCCCGCGAAGCCCGCGGACGCGAAGGCCACCACGCCCGTCGTCGCGGACTACAACTGGGACCTCTACTCGCACATCGAGTACGGCTATGACTTGACGAAGCCCGCGGGCTCGCGGCTCACGCACCTGCGCTTCCAGGGCCAGGACGTGAAGGACGACCAGGTCTTCCGCATCGCCGTCAACAACTACCGCGGCGGTGGCGGCGGCGGGTACAGCATGTTCAAGGAAGGCCGCATGCTGTGGTCCTCCGCGGACGGGGTGCGTGACTACGTCGCGCGCTACATGCAGGAGCACCAGAACCTGTCTCCGGACGCGGTGAACACCTGCAACTTCACGCTCACGCCGGACCTCTACACGCCGTACTTCCAGGCCACGCTCGGCCCGGCGAAGTGCGCGCCCGTGCCGTGACGTAAGGCACCGAGGGACGCCCGGTGGACAGCCCTCTTCCCTTGAGGGCATGTCCCACCGGGCCTCCCGCGTTCCTACGTTGCCGGGGATGGCCGACCCACGCGCGGAAGAGACGTTCCAGAAGAGCATCCACACGCTGAACCAGGACGGCGCACCGCCCCGGACCGAGACCGACGACCTGGGCTCCCGCCGGCTCCCGGCGGAGGCCTACTGGGGCATCAACGTCAGCCGCGCGCTGGACAACTTCGCCATCAGCGGGCGCCCCATCTCCGTCTATCCCGACCTGCTCTTCGGCTACGCCTGCGTGAAGCAGGCCGCGGCGCGCGCGAACGCGGAGATTGGCGTGCTGGATGCGACGCGGGCCTCGCTCATCGACCGTGCCTGCGAGGACATCAAGGCCGGCAGGCTGCACGAGCAGTTCGTCGTGGACGTCATGCAGGGCGGGGCCGGCACCTCCACGAACATGAACTTCAACGAGGTCATCGCCAACCGCGGCCTGGAGCTGGCCGGCCACCCCAAGGGCCACTACGCGCACCTGGACCCGAATGACCACGTGAACCGGAGCCAGAGCACGAACGACACCTACCCGACGGCGCTCAAGGTCGGGTTGATGCTGTCCGTCGAACGCCTGCTGGCCCAGCTGCATCTGCTGGAGCAGGCGTTCCGCGACAAGGGGCAGGAGTTCGCGGGCATCGTGAAGATTGGCCGGACGCAGCTCCAGGACGCCGTGCCCATGACGCTCCAGCAGGAGTTCGAAGGCTTCGCCGTCACGCTGGCCGAGGAACACGCGAGCCTGACGGAGGTCACCCGCCGCCTGGGGGAGATCAACCTGGGGGCGACGGCGATTGGGACGGGCATCGCCGCGGACCCGCGCTTCGCGGAGGCCGCGCGAGCGCACCTGGCGGACATCACCGGGCGCCCCATCGTCACCGCGCCGGACCTGATTGAAGCGACCACCGACGTGGGCGTCTTCATGGAGGTGTCCGGCACCCTCAAGCGCACCGCGATGAAGCTGTCGAAGATCTGCAACGACCTGCGGCTGCTCGGCTCCGGCCCGCAGGCGGGCTTCAACGAAATCAACCTCCCGCCCATGCAGGCGGGCTCCAGCATCATGCCGGGCAAGGTGAACCCGGTCATTCCGGAGGTCGTGAACGAAGTGGCGTTCGTGGTCGCCGGGGGAGACGTGACGCTGACCATGGCCGCCGAGGCGGGGCAGCTCCAGCTCAACGCCTTCGGGCCGGTCATGGCCCACGTGCTGTTCGAGAACCTCAAGTACATGACCGCCGCCATGGCGACGCTGCGTGTGAACTGCGTGCGGGGCATCACCGCCAACAAGGAGCGGCTCGCGCGCCAGGTGGAATCCTTCGTGGGCGTCATCACCGCCCTCATGCCGCACATCGGTTACGCGCCCGCGGCACGGCTGGCGAGGGAGGCCCTGGCCACGAACGCCAGCATCGCGGACCTGGTGGTGTCCGCCGGCCTGCTGACGCGAGAGCAGCTGGCCGAGCTGCTCTCGCCGGAGCGGTTGACCCGGGGCCAGGCGGTGGAGGCCCGGGACGAAGAGGGCACGCACTAGGCGGTCCCTTTTCGCCTTCAGCGCGAGGTCCGCATGTTCATCCGTCGCCTGCGCAGGTTCCTCCGAGAGCCCTACTGGCTGGTCCTGGCCGCCCTGGTCGTCGTCGGGGGCGTGCTCGGAATCGCGCTCGCCCGCGTGCAGACGGACACCGCACCGGCCCTGTTCGGGCATGCCTGGCCCGGGGACGTCGACGACACCCGGGGCGCTCTGGGGGCGTTGCTCGGGTTGCAGATCACCGTCCTCACCATCGCCCTGTCCCTGAACGCGCCGGTCATCCAGTCCGCCGCGAACCAGTACTCGCCACGGCTGGTCCCCATCTACCTGAAGAGCGCGCCGCTCCGCCGCGCCATTCCCTTCTTCGCCCTCTCCACCAGCTACATCCTCACGGCGGTCCGGGAGCTGGGCGTCATCGAGGACGCTGGCGTCAGGCCCCGGCCCGTCCTGTCGGGAGCCATCATCCTGGTGCTGGTGGCGCTCTTCGTGCTCATCATCGTCCTGGCCCGCACCTTCCGCTTCCTGCGGGTGGAGCGCGTCCTCGGGCTCGTCCAGCACCTGATCGTGTCCGCGACGGAGCGCCGCATCCAGGCCCGTCTGAAGCGCCTGCCGCTGGATCCGTCGGTGGCCCTGCGGTTGCCGGCGGATGCCACCTCGCTGCTGGCTGCCTCGTCGGGTTACCTCGCGGACGTCGACCTCCAGGACCTCACGCGGCTCGCCCGGAAGTGGGGTGTGCGGGTCCGCATCTGCATCACCGTGGGCGAGTACATCGACCAGGACGAGGTCGCCGGCTGGGTGGTGGCGGACGGAGGGGGCGCCGTGGATGCCCACGTACTCCACGGCCTCGCCGCCACGTTGAGCATCACGTCGGCGCGCGAGCCCGACTGCGACCCCTCCCTGGGGCTCCGCATCCTCGTCGACGTCGCGAACCGGGCCCTGTCCTCGTCCGCGAACGACCCGTACACGGCCCGGCAGGCGCTGCAGCAGATCCGCTCGGTGATGCGCCGGCTGGCGGGCCTGCCGCAAGGGGACTGGAACGTCGTCGACCCGGATGGCAGGGCGCGCGTGTCACTCGTGGCCCTGCGGCTGCGCGACTACCTCTTCCTCGCCGTGGATGGCCCCCTCCATTACGCGGGGGGCGACCCGGAGGTGCTGGAGGAGGTGCTTCAAATCGCCCTCACCGTGGGCCTGGTCGCGCGCGACGCGCAGGACCGCGCTGCGGCACACGCGCTGCTCGCACGCGTGCTCGCGGACGTCCAGGGCTCCACGGAGAAGGACCGCTTCCACCGCCTGCTCGCCCAGGCGGAGCGCGTCCGGGCCTCCTTCCAGGGCGAGCACCGGACGCGCGTCGAGCGGGGGCGCGCGGACTGGCTTCCGGACTGAAGCGCCGGCTTCAGTGGCGGGTTTCGCGGGTGGGCTTGAAGCCCACGAGGAAGTCGATGAGCAGGCGGGTGCCGTAGCCCGTGGCGCCCTTGCTGCGCCACGCGTTGTCGCGCTCGGCCCGCGCCGTCCCCGCCATGTCGATGTGCGCCCAGGGCAGCCCGTCCACGAACTCCTCCAGGAAGAGGGCCGCGGTGATGGCTCCGGCGTTGTCTCCGCCGACGTTCTTCATGTCCGCCACCTCCGACTCCAGCTCCTGCCGCAGGCGCCGGTCCAGCGGGAGCTGCCACACGGTGTCGCCGGTGCGCTCCCCCGACTCCTTCACCTGCTCCACGAGGGGCTGCTCGTTGCCCATGACCCCCGCGCTGAGGAGGCCCAGCGCGCGCTGACACGCCCCGGTGAGCGTGGCGACGTCCACGATGGCGTCGGGCCTCGGCGACTGCTCGGTGGCCAGGACGAGCCCATCCGACATCACCAGTCGGCCCTCCGCGTCGGTGTTGATGACCTCCACCGTCTTGCCGCCGCGCACCGTCAGCACGTCCCCCAGCTTCATGGCGGTGCCGGAGGGCATGTTGTCCGTGCACATCAGGTACGCCGTCACCGCCGTCCTGCAGCCCAACGGCTTCAGCGCCGTCATCGCCGCGAGGATGGCGCCCGCGCCAGACATGTCGCCCTTCATGGTCGCGTGCACCAGGTCGTTCGGCTTCAGGCCCAGTCCGCCCGAGTCGAACATGATGCCCTTGCCCACCAGTGAGACGCGGCCCAGGGGCTGGATGGCTTCGCCCTTGCTGCCCCTGGGCGTGTACGTCAGCTTGATCATCCGCGGCGGCTCCGCGCTGCCGGCGTTGACGCCCAGCAGGCCTCCGCAGCCCAGCCTGGCCAATGCCTCGCCGTCGAAGATCTCGACCTCCAGGCCGCAGCGTTTGGCCAGCGACTCGGCCACCTCCGCCAGCCGTGCGGCGGTCAGCAGGGTGGCGGGGGAATTGGCGAGGTCACGCGCGAACGCCGTGGCGCGGGAGTGGATGCCTCCGCGCATCATTCCCTGTTCAACGTCCTCGGTGTTCTTCGAACCCGAGACGAGCGTCAGCGATTCGAGCGGCGGCTCCTGCTCCGAGTTCCGCTTGTAGGGCCGGTAGCGGTAGCGCGCGAGCAGGACGCCTTCGGTCAGGGCCTGCGCGGCGAGGTCCGCCGGGACGCTCCCGGTGTCCGGGACCTGGAGCGCGACGCGCTTCTGTTGGCCCACGGTCCGCGCGAACGCGGCGGCGGCATCCCGGAGCTTGCCTGCATCCAGCTGTGCCCGCGCCCCCACGCCGACGGCGACCAGGGGCGGGCCTCCCGAGCGGGGAATGAGCAGCGTCTGGCCGGCCTTGCCCTCGAAGCCCGCCGCCTTCAGGAACGCGCGGTCGAGGCCGGGGGCCTTCACCTCTTCGTCCGCTCCCACGAACGTGCCGACGCAACCGGCGTCGGTGGGGACGGTGGCTGCTACGGCGAGCTTCGTCTCCTCCGGGGGTTCGATGGAAGGAGCGGGGTGGAACTCGGCCTGCGCGCGTGAATGAAACGAGGTCAACATGGAAGCCTCCTGATGGAGGAACTGGCCACGGCGCCAGGGGGGTGCAACATCCAGAAGGCTACTCGCCCCTGCCTCCGGGAGCGGTTTTCCGGCGGATGGGAGGTGTGGATGTTCCGCCACTCAATCCCATGAGGGGGGAAGCCCATGCGCACACTGCCGTCGAAGCGGATGTCATTGCTCACCGAGCGCGAAGCCCAGCTCGTCCTGTCCAGCGCCCCACGCAACCTGGCGGAGCTTTCGCCACGGGAGCTGCGCGGCCGCATCCTGAGAGCGCGCCGCCTGATGGAGAAGTACCAGGACGCGGCGCGGCGGCAGCGCAGGGAGGCGCTCCGCAAGGAGGTGCCCTCCCGCTCCCGCCGCGCCGAGGGCAACCGCAACACCCTCCAGAAGGCCGAGTACTTCGCCCTCACCCTGGAGCGCTTCGAGAAGCGGCTCGCCCTGCTCGAGCGCAAGGCCCAGGCCCGGACCCGCGCCGCGAGCCGTCCGGCCCCCCGGCGGACGACGCGCGCGGCCACGGGAGGACGCAAGCCCGCGCGCCGGACGCGCGCCGCCGGCCGCACCGCGAAGGCCCCCGCTTCCGGGAAGCGGGCGTCCGGCCAGAAGCGGGGAGGGGCCCTGAAGCAGGAGCGCTTTCCCGCCCTCAAGCGTCAGTCCCACGCTTCTGGCCGGGGCCGCCGGACCCAGAGCCGGCGCGACTCGCGGCGCTGAGGGGCAAGGCGCCCTGGTGATGGTAGAGCGCCTCCTGCACCGCGAGGCGCTCTTTCCTCTTCTACCCAAGCCCCCAGGGCAGTCCCAGCACCTGCCACGCCACCAACAGGGCGATCCACACGGCGAAGACCACGATGACGTACGGCAGCATCAAGGCCACCACCGTGCCCACGCCCGCGTCCTTCTGGTACTTCTGGGCGAAGGTGACGATGAGCGCGAAGTAGGCGTTCAGCGGTGAGATGGCATTGAACGGACCGTCGCCCACGCGGTACGCGGCGAGTACGGCCTCCGGGTCCACGTTCAGCCGCATCAAGAGCGGCACGAACACGGGCGCGAAGATGGCCCACTTCGGAATGGCGCCCGTCATGATGAGGTCCAGCACGGCGACCACCAGCACGAACCCGACGAGCAGCGGCAGCGCGCCCAGGCCCGCGTGCTCCAGGGCATCACCCACCTTCACGGCCGCGATGGTCGCCATGTTCGTGTAGGTGAAGAGGGCGATGAACTGGCTGATGATGAACAGCAGGAAGATGAGGCCGCCCAGCCCGGCGACCGCCTTCTCCATGGCCTTGATGACGTCCACGCTGTTCTTCATCGTCCTGGCGCCGACGCCGTAGGCGGCCCCCGTCACCAGGAACAGCACGGTGATGGCGACGATGAGGCCGTTCATGAACGGCGAGTCCCCGATGAGCGCGCCCGTCTCCGGATTGCGCAGCGGAGCCCCCGGCGGCAACGCCAGCAGCCCGAAGAACACCACCACGCCCACGAGCCCCCAGAACGCGAACTTCAGCCCGCGTGACTCCTCCGGGGACAGCTTCGCGCCCGTCGTGGCCGGCTTCTCTCCCTGGTATGGACCCAGCCGGGGCTCGATGAGCTTGTCGCTGATGAGCGACACCACGACGGTCAGCATCACCACCGACGCGGCGGAGAACCAGAAGTTCGCCGTCAGGTCGATGGAGCGGTCCGGCGCCATGATGTGGATGGCGTCGTTGGTGATCTCCGTCAGGATGCCGTCCAGCGGTTTGATCAGGATGTTGACCGTGAAGACCGCCGCGACACCGGCGAAGGAGGCCGCCAGGCCCGCGAGGGGATGCCTGCCCACGGTGAGGTAGGCCGCCGCCGCCAGGGGAATCAGCACCAGGTAGCCGGCATCCGCGGCGATGCTCGACAGGATGCCCACGAACACCAGGATGTACGTGAGGAGCCGGGCCGGAGCGACCGCCACCAGCTTGCGGATGAGCGCGCCCACCAGGCCCGCCGCGTCCGCGACGCCCACGCCCAGCATGGCGACGATGATGACGCCCACCGCGTTGAAGTCCATGAAGTGCTGGACGACGCCCGCGAACATGAAGCGCAGGCCCTCGCCCGTCAGCAGGCTCTTCGCGGCGGAGGTCGTCTGCTCCACCTGGTGGGTGTCCGGGTTGATGGTCTCGTAGGTGACGCTGGCTCCCATCCTGTAGAAGATGTGGGAGAGCACCATCACGATGGCAATCAGCGCGACGAAGATGATGGCGGGGTGGGGGACCTTGTTGCCCACCCGCTCGATGGCGTCGAGCACCCGCTCCATGCCCTTCTTCTTCGGTGGCGTGCGCTGTTTGTTCTTGGTCTCGCCTGGGACCTGGACGTCGTCGAAATGAGCCGCTTTGGCCATGGGAGTGCTGCTCCTTTCCAATCTCTCAGATCTCCAGCTCGCCACCCACCGAGAGCGAGGTATCCGTCTTGACCTTGCCCGCCGCGGGTACGCTGTCGTGTTGCAGTTCGAAGTACGTGGTGAGCGCGAAGCGGTCCGTCAGGTGCACGGACAGCTTGGTGGTGGAGTCCAGCAGGACGCGTGTGTCGCCGAAGATGTCCGGGAGCAGCACGGCGTCCTCGCGCAGGTACACGTGCTCGTTGATGTCGTAGCGGAACGCCACGCCCACCGCGGGTGACCACAGGGTCACGTTCGGCAGGTCCTCGCGCGTGGGGGTGTACTGGAACCGGCGGTCCTTGGCGTAGCTCCCGCCCAGGTACGTGCGCAGGAAGAGCTCCTTCGACTTCTTCTTCCGCTCCAGGAGCGTGAGGCCGATGCCCAGCTCCACCTCGGTGCGCAGCTCCAGGCTGGCGGGATGGTCTGTCTCCAGGCCCAGGAAGGTGTAGGCGCTGACCAGGCGCGTGAAGCGGTAGTCGCCGCGCGCCCACCCGCCGAGCGTCAGGGCCGTGACCTCCCGCTCCTCTTCGTCCTCCGCGGCCGCGTTGCCGTAGGCGCCATCCGCCTCCAGGGTGAGCGCCCACACCGGAGACTCGTACTCCGCCATGGCGTCGCCCGTGATGGTGAAGGAGCGGGCGTTGCCGGTGAACATGGAGGCACCGAGCCCGGCCGAGCCCGTCCAGGGCCCTTCGTCCTCGTCCTCGTCTGCTTCGGCTCCAACGGAAGCCGGTGAGGAGGCATCCGCCGGGTCGGGAGGAGGCGTGGGCGCCTGGGCCATTGCCGCGAAGAGGATGAGGAGTGGACTCATACGTGCCCTCGGGAAGGAGGAGCCGGCCTGTCCCGCTGAAGAGGGAGGGGCGACCTCGGTGGTGCTCGAAGGCCTTCTCGCGGCCCACGCAACCTTCGACACGCACCGCGCGTCCTGCAATCACAGGCCGGCATGCCAGGGAAGGCACCCTCGTGCCTTTGCCCGTCAGAACGTGATGAGGGATGTGTTCTACAGGCCCTGGTTCAGGGACGCAGGATGTCCTGGATGAACCGGCTCAGCGACTCCGCCATCTTCTGGTGCGTGGCGGCGGAGGGATGCCAGTCCTCGCCGACGCCGTCAGCGAAGGGGTTCTGCATGGCCATCACGTGGCGGTGGATCCGGGCATCGCCCAGGCGCTGGCGTTCCGCCACCAGGTCGGAAATCCAATCGCCCACGTGCACGGACGTCACCACGCCCTGCTGTTCCTTCCGCTTGAAGCCATCCGTCATGCTGCCCAGCGTGCAGACGATGTGCGCGCGGGGATGCAGCGTGCGGAGCCGTTCGAGGAAGGTCCGGTAGGCGGACTTGAACGCCGCTTCGTCCGGAAGGAACGCGGCGGTGCCCGCGCCCGCGAACGTGTCGTTGGTGCCGGCGTTGAGGACAATCACATCCGGCGAGTCGTTGGAGAAGTCCCAGGCGGCGGGGTGGTCCGGGACGGCGCGCTCGTAGATGGCCGGAATCAAGCCGGACGTGGACAGGTCCAGGTTGCGGTACACGCCGTGGCCCGAATAGCAGACGAACACGGCCTCCGCGCCCAGGCGTTGGGCCGTGAGCCAGCCATGACTCCGTCTGGGATTCTGGTGCTTCGACGTGAAGGAGGGCACCCTGGAGGAGGCTGTCTGGGGAGTGAAGGTGGCGTCGGTGCCGTAGCCGCAGGTGATGGAGTCCCCGACGAACTCCAGCTTGAGCCCCGTGTGCCGCTGGGGCGGCTCCCGGAGCTCACCATGGACCTCCAGCGACAGGAGCGTGCTGGCGCCCACCAGGGACTCGGTGCGCTTGAAGAGCTCCACCGTGTGCAGGCCCACGGGAAGGTCGCTGGCGAGCAGGTACGTGGCCTGACCGGGATTCACCGCGAGCAGCCTGGGAGGTGCCCCGTCCACCACGACGTCGAAGTGGTTGGTCCCCACGTCGCCGCCCGCGCCCGCGTCATCGAGCCGCATCCGCACCGCGTCGCCCCAGAAGCGCGCGCGCACCGTGACGCCCGGATGCGAGAAGACGACCCCTGTCGCTGAGCGGTATGTCCGGCCCACGTACCGCACGCGCGCGTCGGTGGAGGGGATGCTCACCCAGGGCATGGAAGGGCCTTCCGGTGGGGTGGAGGGGGCCCTGCACGCGGCCAGCGACAGGCCCATGCCAAGGCAGACGCCAGCGATGCGGGAGCGGTCGGGCACGCACTCCCAGCGTACACGCAAGACGGCGGCGGCCCACCAGATGCCAGCAGTGAACAGCCCATGCTAGATGACTCGCGTTTCCTGTCATCTCCAGGGGGGCCCCATGAACCGACTGATTGGCTTTCGTTTCCAACTGGCATTGCTGGCTGTACTGACGCTCCTGGGCACCGGCTGTGGTTCCGACCCGGAGCCGCAGTCCCAGCCGAAATCCCCCACGCTCGTCGAGAGCACGCAGTCCGCCGTCAACCTGATGGCCAACGAGGCGGTGACGTTCCACGTCGCCGCGAAGGATGACGCCCAGCGTGCCCTGGGCTTCAGCTGGGAGGCCAGCACGGGTGTCCTGGAGCAGCCGCAAAGCACCGCGACGACCAGCGACGTGCGCTGGAAGGGCCCGGAATGTCTGCCCGCTGGAACGCGCGCCAGGGTGACGGTGACCATCACCAATCATGTGGCGCCCGCCATCACGCGGAGCTTCGCGCTCTCCGTCGTCGCGTGTCCCGCGGCGCCGGCCGTCGCCGCGGGCCGCTACCATTCGCTGGTGCTCCGCCCTGACGGCACGGTCGTGGAGTGGGGCCTCTCGTATCTCCGCTTCGACGGAGCCGCCCGCCCGGTGCCCGGACTGACCAACGTCCGGGCCGTGGCGGCGGGAGGCGACCATGCGCTGGCCTTGCGCGCGGACGGCACCGTCTGGGCGTGGGGGGGCAACAGTGCTGGACAACTTGGGGATGGAACGGAGACCTACCGCTCCACGCCGGTGCGGGTGGTGGGGCTGACGGAGGTCCTTGCCGTCGCCGCGACTGGCTACTCCTCGCTGGCCCTGTGCAAGGACGGTACGGTCTGGACGTGGGGGGATAACAGCGACGGCCAGCTCGGCGATGGAACGACGGAGGGACGTCTCACCCCCGTGCAGGTGCCGGGGCTGGCACGGGTCACTGGCATCGCCGCTTCCAGGGATCACTCGCTGGCCGTGCTCGCGGATGGGACGGTCCGGGCATGGGGTAACAACTCCTCGGGTCAGCTTGGCAATGGAGAGTTCAACTGGGAGGTCGGCAGCCTCCTCCCGGTGGCGGTGCTCAAGCTGACGGACGTGGTCTCCGTCGCCGCGAGTTATGGGCTCTCGTTCGCCGTGCACTCGGACGGCACCGTGTCGTCGTGGGGCACCAACGTGGATGGGGCCCTGGGCGGTGATTCCCGGAGGAACGGACACATTCCGGGCAAGGTGCCGGGAATGACCGACGTGACCACCCTCTCCGCGGGCACCTTCTACGCGGTGGCCCTGATGGGGGATGGCACCGTCCGGGGCTGGGGAACCAACGACTCCGGCCAGCTCGGGGATGGGACGTACACCCGCCATGCTCCCAGGCAGGTGTCGGGCCTCGCGGGCGTCGCGGCCGTGGCGGCGGGTGACGAGCATGTCCTGGCCGTGCTCTCCGACGGGAGCCTGCGGGCCTGGGGCGACAACCGGTACATGCAGCTCGGCATCCAGCCGGAGACCGTGAATCGCGGCGGACCCGTGCAGGTGCCGGGGCTGACGGAGGCGAATAGCGTGGCCGCGGGTGAAGCCCATTCCCTGGCCCTGCGCGCGGATGGCACGGTCTGGGCCTGGGGCGACAACCGCGAAGGCAGCCTGGGGATTGGCGCCGCGCACGGCGGCAGCACGACGCCCGCCCAGGTGCCGAACCTCTCCGGCGCCAGGGGCATTGCCGCGGGCTGGGGCCTCTCACTGGCGGTGCTCTCCGATGGCACCGTCATGTCGTGGGGGGCCAGTAGCTTCGGGCAACTGGGGGTCGAGTCCTCGTCATACGGTTTTGCCCCCGAACCCATCACCGGGCTGAGCGGCGTCACGGCCGTGTCCGCGGGTCGCTGGTATGCGCTGGCCCTGCGTGAGGACGGCACCGTCTGGTCGTGGGGGTACAACAGCCAGGGCCAGCTCGGCGACGGGACGACCGCCGGACGCTCCACGCCGGGGCAGGTGGCGGGACTGACGGGAGTCGTCGCCATCGCCACGGGCGCAATCCACGCGCTGGCGCTGCGTGAGGACGGCACCGTCTGGGCATGGGGGGACAACGACTTCGGGGCCCTGGGGGATGGAACGAACACCTCACACGCCATGCCGGCGCAGGTGCCGGGCCTGACGGGAGTCGTCGCCGTGGCCGCGGGGAAATACCACTCCCTGGCCCTGCGCGAGGACGGCACCCTCTGGGCGTGGGGGTACAACGGCCAGGGCCAGTTCGGCGACGGGACGACTCTCAGCCAGTGGTCCCCGGTGCGGGTTCCCGGCCTGGCG
The DNA here is from genome assembly GCF_003986945.1 of Corallococcus sp. AB018. Lineage (NCBI taxonomy): Bacteria > Pseudomonadati > Myxococcota > Myxococcia > Myxococcales > Myxococcaceae > Corallococcus > Corallococcus sp. AB018. The sequence continues at coordinate 28,304 of NZ_RAWR01000004.1, forward strand.
GGAGCCCAGCGCATCGCCGCGGGTGACGGCCACTCGCTGGCCGTGACGAACGGAGGCCCCCTCGTCACCTTTGGGAGCAATGCCTCCGGGCAGTTGGGGCTGGGCGAGGGAACCGGGAACCAGTCGCGCGGAGAGATCGCCTCGCTTCGCGATGCCCGCGCCATCGCGGCGGGCAGCGCCTACTCCCTGGCTGTCACGCGCGCCGGGACGGTCTGGGCCTGGGGCGCCAATGTCGCGGGCCAGCTCGGCAATGGCGAGGCGGCGAACAGCCCCCGGCCCATCCCGGTGACGCTGCCGTAGGCGCTCAATCGAGCGGAGGCCCTCTCCGAGCTCATACGCGCGGGTCCGTCGCGCCTCGACGCCCGAGGGCCAGGTTCGCGCCTACATCCAGTGCAAGCTGGAGCAGCAGCGCCGGAAGCCGTTGGGGGAGCGCATTGAGATGTGCTTCACGGCGGGGGTCGTAGACGGCTGAATGAGCGGTATCCTCGCGGGAAGGAGTGATCCAGACCGATGCCAGAGTCCTTCGCGAACCTCACCCAGCTGGTCCAATGCTCCGACGCGGAGCTCGAAGCGTTGGTGGAACAGGCTGACTTCGGAAACTTCGAGCCTGGCCGGGACCTTCCGCCGCTGCGTGAACGGCTGCTCCGGTTGGAGCGCGAGCGCGGCCTCACGGAGGTCCACCGGCTCTTCTCCGAGAAGGTCCTGGCCGCGGGGGCACGGCTCGTGGAGACCCCGCGATACATCGGCGTGCAACACAGCTTCGCGCTCAGTCCGGATGGACGCCACCTCGCCATCGCGAGCGGCCGCCTCGACAAATTGCCCGGCGGAGACGTACGCATCTGGGAGCTGGCGACGGGGCGCGTGGTCGACGCCGTCGGGTTCGAGACGACGCAGGTCGGCTCCACGGGGGATCCCTCCTGCCTCCAGTGGTCGCCGTCAGGGGAGTGGCTCGGCGTCAACCTGGACGATGTCGTCGTGGGCGTGCTGAGGGCCTTCGCCGGAACCCCGCCTTCGTTCACCGCCGACGTCACCCGGCGCTGGGGCTCGCCGCCGGGGGCGGCTGTCATCAATCCCAAGACCGTGGAGAACAAGGGGCACCTGCCCGCATGGTGCTGGTCTCCGGATGAAACCCAGCTGTTCATCTCCACCCCTGGCCCGGACGGCGCGCTGGGCTGCATCATCCCGTTCCGGGAAGGGGCCAGGGTCAACGAGGACGGTGAAGGGCTTCGCTGGTGCCCGGCCCGGTTGGACGGACGGCCTTCGAAATCGCAGCCGCATGCCTGGGTGCGGTGGAGCCCGGATGGCTCCCGCATCCATGGCTATTGCAAATACGAGTACGTGTCCGAGCCGCACCCCGACTCGGGCCAGGACGCCCATCCGTCCGCCTCCGTCATCGACGTGGGGAGCGGCGACCTCCAGTACCGCTTCGATGAACTGAAGCTGCCGGTGGCGTTCTCGCCGGACGGCGCCCGCCTGGCCTACGGTGAGGAGCCGTCCCGGCTCGCCAACGGACACACTGGCCGCACGGTGTCCGACCTGAGCAAGGACTTCGGTGCGCGCATTCTCTCGGTCGCGGAATACGTCTGGTCCCGCGACGGCCGGCGTCTGGCCGTGCTCCTCAACGGCTACGAGTTCCCGCAGGTCCTCATCTTCGAGAACGGCAAGTTCCTGTGCCAGATGGACCTGAAGCGCCGTTCGTTCGGGTTGGCCCTCAAGAGCGGCGACCTGGGCCGCTGGGCCTGGTCGCCGGATGGCTCCATGGGCGCATGCCTGCTGCGCGAGGGAGGCATGGCCGAGCTGTGGAAGCGTGAAGGACTCAAGGTCGAGCTATGGAAGGTGGGGTCCTCGCCCAAGATGCTCCGGCGGCTCGAGGGCGCCAACGGCATCGACGGACTGGCCTGGGGCGCGGACGGCATGCTCGTGGGAGCGGGGCCCCATGCCATCGCCTTCTGGGACGTGAACACCGGAGAGCAGCGCTCCCGCTCCTCGTTGGAGTTGGAGCCGGGCCGCGTGCCGCCCCCGAGCGACTGGAACCCCTGGCCGGACGAGGTCGCACGGTTCATTCCGACCGAGCGCGGCTGGGACTTCACGCGAGCGCAGCCGGACGGCACCGTGGAGTGTCCTCCGGGTTCGCGGGAGAAGCTCGAGCCCCGGCTGATGTTCTCGGTGGGGGGACGCCATGCCTGGCCCTGGCGCTGGGCCGAGGGGACCCCGCATGCGCGCTGGGATTCCGGGGCACTTTCGCTCGTCGAGCCCCAGGCGGAGGCCGCGTTCGAGGAGCGGCGCGTCCCCGTGCCCGAAGGCGAGACGCTGGCGGCGAGAGACGCCCGGCACGGGACGTGGGGATTCCTGAAGCAATACGAGGCCCCCACGCGGCCCCTGGATCATTACAGGGCCGACCCGGTGTTCACGCACGGTCCCGCCATCAGCCGCGCCAACCTCACGCCGTATCTCGGCAAGGGGGTGATGCTGCGCCAGACGCAATATGGGACGTGGTACGCGCTCGGGGCCCTGCTCGAGGTCTCCGACGAGGGAATCCTCATCCACCCGCGCGCTCCCATCGGCTCGTACCGCGAGCGGCTCCTGTCCTTCCGGGACATCCTCTGGATTGGACCGGCGGTGCCGCTCGACACGCCGGAGGGCTAGTGCCAGGTGCCCGCGCCGAAGCCCCAGCCGAAGTAGCGGCGGGACACGTCGGCGAAGCCGCTGACGCGCCACGAGGTGTCGGGCGAGAACAAGCCGAAGACGGACCATTGGAACAGCCGCAACTCCGCGCTGGCGGTGCCATGAAGACGAGGCCCGACAGTGTCGAAGCGGCTGGGCTCCAGGTAGCTGCCCGCGCGCAGCTGCAGCCGGTTCTCGAGGGGCTCCAGCTCGGCGCCGACGCGGGGTGAAATCGAGAGGTGCCGCCCGGAGCGCTCCAACTGCTGCGACAGGAAGGAGTCGAAGCCGATGGCATTCGGCACGGAGCCGCTGATGAGCACGGATCCGGTCAGCAGCAGCTTCGAGCGTGGCAGGGCCCTGTAGCGTTCCGCGCGGTCCGGGCCCCACGGCATCTGGAGCGGGCGGTCACCGAACTGCCAGGCGACGCCCGCTTCAATCTCCCAGGGGAGCCGGACGGAGGCGGGCAGGTAGAGGCCGGCGACCTTCACGTTGCCAGCCTCGTCGGCGGTGGTCGGGCCGCCAGGGGTGAGCCCTCCCTGGACGGGAGCCCGGAGGGTCAGCGCGGCACGCATCGGCAGCCCCATGGGCGTCCAGAGGGCACCGGCCTCCACGTTGCCGCCGAACATGCTGGCGAGCTTGTTGTTCGCGTCCTCGGCGGTGTTGATCTCCAGGGTGACCGCGCGCAGCCCCAGGCCCACCGTCAGTTCGCCATCCAGGAAGCCGCGAGCGAGCTGGAACTGGAAGCGGGTCATGCTCAGGTTGAGGAGCCGTCCATTCGCGTCCTGTCCCAAGGCATAGGTCTGCAGTGACGCGGCGCCGCCCAGTCCCCAGGGGCCCCACTGAATCAGTCCGCCAATCTGGGTGAAGATGAAGTCGTCATTGGCGAAGCCCACCGAGCCGTTGTTGTCGAAGTCGCTGGCGCGCAGCGAGCTGGGAAACGTGAAGGCCAGCGACAGGTCGTAGTCGACGTGCTTGGACGAATAGAGCGAGCGCACGGCCGGAGCCGCCGTGTTGACGCTGATGCCCTCGACGCCCTCGGCGATGGGGGCATACGCGCCGGCAAGGCCGGACACCCGCACCGGCGCCAGCACCGGGCCCTGGTACACGTCGATGGCGTAGTTCGAGCTGGTGAGCGGCGGGTTGTCCGCGAGCGCCACACCGCTGGAGAGCATGACCGCCACGGCCGCGAGCCGGGCGAGGGAGGAGGGACGGGGAGAGGCCATGGCGGAGCGAGCTCCCGCGAGAATACATGGCCCCTGGCGAGGCGCCGTCGTCCCGTTCGCTGCAACCCGGAGCCCTTTGGCTGCACCCGTCCGGAAGTGGACCCGCTTCGGGCGTAGACTCCACCGGCCGTGGAATCCACCTCTCCCGCCGCGCCGTCCGTGCTGCTGCCACTGCTGCGTCGCGTGCCGCTGCTGATGCTCGTCTGCGCGGTGCCGGGCGTCGTCACCGCGCTCCACACCTGGGTCTATGCCCAGGCCCGGGAGCCGGGCTACCCGCTCAGCCGGGCGCTGCTGGTGCAGGTGCCGCAATGGCAGTACTGGGCATTCGCCACGCCCTTCATCCTCGCGCTCGGACAGCGCTTCCGACTGGAGCGCGGCGTCTGGCCCCGGAGCCTCGCGGTCCTCCTGGCCGCGCTCGTCGCGGTCATGGTCCCCTACGTGAGCATCATCTACTTCGCCGCTCGGTCCACGGGAGAGACGTGGCTGCTGGAGAGCACCTGGGCGCGGATGCTGCCCTTGATGATGGCCAAGTACAGCGTCCTGTCCCTGCTCATCTACGGCGGCATCCTCGCCATCGGTTACGCCGTGGACTACCACCGCCGCTTCCGCGAGGGAGAGCTGGCCCAGGCCTGGCTGGAGACGCGCCTCGTGCACGCGCAGCTGGACGCCCTGCGCGCACAGCTCCACCCGCACTTCCTCTTCAACACGCTCAACGCCATCTCCGTGCTGGTGCGCAAGCAGGACACCGCTGGCTCCATCCGCATGCTCACCGGCGTCAGTGAGCTCCTGCGCATGGCCCTCCACACCACGGGCCGCCAGCAGGTCCCCTTCCACGAGGACGTGGACTTCCTGGAGCGCTACCTCGACATCGAGCAGACCCGCTTCCAGGACCGGCTCCAGGTGGTGCGCGCCATCGACCCGGCAACGCTGGGCGCGCTCGTGCCCAGCCTCATCCTCCAGCCCCTGGTGGAGAACGCCATCAAGCACGGCATCGCCACCCGCTCCGGTCCGGGACGCGTGGAGCTGCGCGCCGCGCGCGAAGGAGCCCGGCTGGTGCTGGAGGTGCTCGACGACGGCCCCGGGCTCGCACCCGGCTGGGACCGCCAGGACGGACGCATTGGCGTGGCCAACGTGCGCGACCGCCTGCGACAGCTCTACGGCGACCGCCACGTCTTCACGCTGGAGAACCGCGCCGGGGGCGGCGTGCGCGCCCGCCTGGAGCTGCCCTTCCAGGCCGCCGTGCCGGAGGCGCTCGGGGCATGAACGCGGCCGCCGCCATCCGCACGCTCGTCGTGGATGACGAGCCCCTGGCTCGCGAGGGACTGCGCCTGCTGCTGGCCGCGGATCCAGAGGTCCGCGTGGTGGGCGAGGCCGGCAACGGGCCGGAGGCGGTGCGCCTCATCCGCGAGCACCGGCCAGACCTGGTCCTGCTGGACGTGCAGATGCCGGAGCTCAACGGCTTCGAGGTGCTCGCGCGGCTGGCTGCTGGCGAAGTGCCCGCCGTCATCTTCGTCACCGCGTATGACCAGTACGCGCTGCGCGCCTTCGACATCCACGCGCTCGACTATCTCCTCAAGCCCTTCCGCGACGACCGCTTCCACGACGCCATTGGCCGCGCCAAGGCGCAGATCCGCATGGCGCGGATGTCCGACCTCAGCCAGCGGTTGATGTCCGTGCTCTCCACCTACGGCGAGCGAGACAGCACGCCCGCTCCGCCGCCCACGCCGCCCGAGCCGTGGATGCGCCGGCTGGCCATCCGCGACGCGGGCCGGGTGGTGTTCCTCGACGTGGACGAAATCGAATACATCGAGGCCGCTGACTACTACGTGCAGATCCACGCGGGCGGGAAGGCCTACCTCCACCGCGAGACGATGCAGAGCCTGGAGGAGCGCCTGGAGCCGGAGCGCTTCATGCGCATCCACCGGTCGGCCATCGTGAACGCGCGCAGCATCCGCGAGCTGCGCAGCGAAGGTCGCAGGGACCTGGTCGTGGTGCTCACCTCCGGCGCGGAGCTGCGAGTCGCTCGCAGCCACCGCGAGAAGTTCCAGCACCTGCGCTGAAAGTCGCGCTGCCCGTTCGCCGCACGGGCGGACCGGTTCGCCGCGAGGCAGTCCCCGCCGGCTGAACACTTTCCCCGCGAGCCATTCGCGCGGGCACGGTGCCGTCCGCTCACTCCCCACGGAGGCACTCCATGCCCGCGTCATCCGCCCTGGTCCCGCGCCAGAGCATCCTGAGGTTGTCCGCCCTCGTCCTGGGCACGCTGTTCGCGGTGGCACCCGCGAGCGCCGCGCCGAACGCGTCGTATCCGCTCCCGCCTGCCTCCTCGCGCCATGAAGCACAGGTCCAGCAGGCCCGGGCCTTCGCCCAGAAGTTGCTCAAGGACTTCCAGCTGCCGGGCCTCTCCGTGGCCGTCGCGCATCGCGGACAGGTCATCTGGTCCGAAGGCTTTGGCTACGCGGACCTGGAGCAGGGCATCCCCGTCACCCCACTGACCCGTTTCCGCGTAGGCAGCGTGTCCAAGGTGCTCACCGCCGCCGCGGTGGCCCGTCTGGTGGAGGAGGGGAGCTTGAACCTGGATGCCCCCATCCAGAAGTACGTGCCTGCCTTTCCCGTGAAGCCATGGCCCATCACCACGCGCCAGCTCACCGGGCACCTGGCGGGCATCCGTCACTACCTGGACCGGGATGAAGCCATCTTCCAGGAGGCAAGGCACTTCAGCAGCCTCACCCAGTCCCTGGGCCTCTTCCAGGACGACGCGCTGCTGTCCGAGCCCGGAACGGCCTATGCGTATTCCAGCTATGGCTTCAACCTGGTGGGCGCCGTGGTGGAGGGCGCCGCGCACGAGGAGTTCCTCCGCTACATGCAGCGCGCCGTCTTCGAGCCGCTGGGCATGCGCCACACCGGGGCGGATCATCCCCACCAGCTGATTCCCCACCGCACGCGCTTCTATGCGAACGGCCCGGAGGGCAGCCACCAGCATGCCGCCCGCGTGGACAACAGCTACAAGTGGCCCGGCGGCGGCTTCCTCTCCACCGCCGAGGACCTCGTCGTCTTCGGCTCCGCGCACCTCCAGCCCGGCTTCCTGCGAAAGGAGACGCTGGCCCTCCTCTTCACCTCGCAGAAGCTCAAGTCCGGCAAGGAGACGGGCGTGGGCCTCGGCTGGCGCATCGGTGTCTCCGCGCAGGGACGGCGCATCCTCCACCACCGGGGCGCTATTGAAGGCGGCCGCGCGATGCTGATGCTCTTCCCGGACTCCCAGCTCGTCGTGGCCCTGCTGGGCAACACCTACGCGGACTTCGCGGAGGAGCAGGCCGCGCAGCTGGGGGAGATCTTCAATTCCGCGCCCCGGTGAGCCCTACGTCCGCTTCCGGCCACGGGGCTTCAACGGCGCCGGCTCGGCCAGGGTGGCAAGGGCATCCACGAAGAGCCGGACCTTGGGGGGAAGGTTCAGCCGGCTGGGATAGACGACGTGGATGGGCCGCATCGACGCGGGCCGGGGGCCGAAGAGGACCTTCAGCCGGCCGTCCCGGATGGCCTCCTGGCAGAGGATGTCCGGCACCCGCGCGATGCCGACCCCGGCGATGGCCGCGTCGCACGCGAGCTCGCTGTCGTTCACCATCAGGACCGGATCGATCCGGGACTTCACGCCCTCGGCCTCCCACGTCTCGAACGCACTGAATCCAATGCAGCGCGCGGCCCCAAGCTCCCTGGCGGCCGGGATGCCGTGCTTCGACAGGAAGCGGGGGCTCGCCACGAAGCGGACCGCGCCCTCTCCCAGCTTTCGCGCCACGAGCGACGAATCATTGAGCGGGCCGATGTGGATGGCGACGTCGAACCCCTCTTCGATGAGGTGGACACGGCGGTCCGCCAGCACCAGCTCCACCCGCGCCTGGGGATAGCGGCCGAGGAACTTCGAGATGACCGGCGTGAGGTAGCGCCGGCCGTAGAGCACCGGCGAGGAGACCCGGATCAGGCCGGTGGGATCCGCCTTGCCCTGCTGCACCTCGCTGTTCGCTTCTTCGATGAGCGCGGCGATGGCGGCGCAGCGCTCGGAGTACGTCACGCCTGCTCCCGTCACGCGCAGTCGCCGCGTGGTCCGCTCCAGGAGCCGTACGCCCAGCCGCTCCTCCAGGTGGCGGATGCGCTCGCTGACGGTCTGCTTGGTGATGCCGAGCTTGAGCGCCGCGCGGGTGAAGCTCTCCTCGCGGACGACTGTCGCGAAGAGGAGCATGTCGGCCGGTGGAATCATGGCCGTCAAGATTAACCTGACAATGAGTTCGTCTGGGGCCGCATTGTCCGGGCACTCCGGCGGACGCATGGTGTGGCCTCACGCAACCCACAGGAGTGCCACCCATGAAGCTCTACTTCGCCCTCAGGACCCGAGCAGTCCGTCCCCGCTGGCTGCTGGAGGAACTCGGCGTGCCCTATGAGCTGGTCAGGCTCGACCTGGCCCGGCAGGAGAACACCACCCCTGAATACCTGGCGGTGCATCCGCTGGGAGACCTCCCCGCCCTGGTGGATGGGGACGTCACGCTGCTCGAGTCCCTGTCCATCTGTCTGCACCTGGCCGACCGGTTCCCGGAGAAGCACCTGGCGCCGCCGGTGGGGAGCGCGGAGCGCGGTCCTTATTACGGCTGGATGGTCTTCGCTGAGTTGAGCCTCGACCCCCTGGTGATGGAGTTCTACCGGGACGCGCAGTCGCCGGTGGCGCGCGAAGTCCCGGAAGGGGAGGCCGCGAAGCTCAGGACCCGGCTCACGGCCGCTCTCGACCTCATCCAAGAGGGACTCGGAGGCCGTGAATTCCTCGTGGGTGAGGCCTTCACCGCCGCCGACGTGGTGATGGCTTCCATCCTCCACCTCGCGAACACGCTGATGCTGCTCGACGGGTATCCGGAACTGGTGGCGTACGTCAGGCGCCACTCTCAACGCCCCGCGGTGCGCAGGGCGGTCTCTGGGTGATCCGCTACCAGGTCTTCGCGACCGCGAGCGCCTCGTTGAAGTCCAGGCCGTTGACGCGCATCACCGCGAGCCAGTTGGTGAGCGGTGGCGAGGCGCGGTGAGCGGTGGGGACACGACCGCACGCCTGCTTCCCAGGAGGTGTCATATGAATTGACAGGTATATGGCTTGATGGGTATATACGACCCATGGATTCAACGTTCGCGATCATCGCGGAGCCGAACCGCCGGGCCATCCTCAGCCTGCTGGCGGCGTCGGAGCACTCCGTCGGCGAAATCGAGCACCAGCTGCGGATGCCTCAGACGTCGGTGTCCAAACACCTCCGCGTGCTGCGCGACGCCGGCTTCGTGGAGTCGCGCGTCGACGCTCAACGGCGCGTCTATCGCATCCGGCCGGAGCCGCTCATGGAGGTCGATGAGTGGCTCACGCCATTCCGGCGCTTCTGGACGCTCCACGTGGACGCGCTCGAACGCCATCTCGACCGGATGGACCAGGAACCCGAACCCAAGAAGGGAAAGAAACGATGAGCCACCGTGCGAAGTACACGCCCGGCCCCGCGGCCGGAGCCAGTGTCCAGAAGGCAGGCGACAAGTGGACGCTCGTTCTCGTCCGGGACCTGCGTCATCCCCCGGCGAAGGTGTGGAAGGCGCTGACCGACCCCGCGCACCTGGCTGAATGGGCGCCGTTCGACGCGGACCGGAACATGGCCAGCGTGGGGCCGGTGAAGCTCTCCACGGTCGGTGCGCCGACGCCCATGGTCGCCGAGACCACCGTGAGGCGGGCGGAGGAGCCGAAGCTGCTCGAGTACAGCTGGGGGCAGCAGGACCTCCGCTGGGAGCTGGAGGCGACGGGCGTTGGCGGCACCCGGCTCACGCTCTGGCACAACATCGACCGGGGCTTCATCTCGTGGGGCGCCGCGGGCTGGCACATCTGCTTCGACGTGCTCGAGCAGCTCCTCTCAGGCGACCCCATGGGGCGCATCGTGGGGCCCGATGCGATGCAGTACGACTGGCAGCGCTTGAACTCCGAGTACGCGGAGCAGTTCGGGGTCCAGAGTCCCACCTGGAAGGCCAGCAACTCGAAGGAGTGAAGGAACACCCCATGGAATCGACCCTGCCGAAGCCGGCGCTCGTCGCCGCCAGGACGTCCCCCAAAGCCGTGACCATCACCTTCTGGATCGCCACCGCGCTCTTCTGCCTGGAGATGGGCTTCACCGCCTACGCGCAGTTGAACCTGCGGGATGCGGCGGAGGGGTTCACCCGGCTCGGCTTCCCCAGCTACTTCCGGGTGGAGCTGGCGTGGGCCAAGTTTCTCGGAATCCTGGTGCTGCTCGCACCGGTGCCGGCGCGCCTCAAGGAGTGGGCCTACGCCGGCTTCGCCATCAATCTGGTCTCGGCGCTCATCGCCCACTTCGCGGTGGGAGATGGCCCGGAGGCGTGGGCCTTCGCTGCGGTCACCGGCGTGCTCTGGGTGCTCTCGTACGGCTCCTGGCGCAGCTTGCAGGCGGGGCGGGCATGAAGAAGGCCGTCGCGACGGAGTCCGCGTCCAAGTTGATTGACCAGCGGATCCAGGACCTGGGGGACTGGCGTGGGAAGACGCTCGCGAAGGTGCGCGCGCTCATCCACGCAGCGGACCCCGAGGTCGTCGAGGAGTGGAAGTGGATGGGGACCCCTGTCTGGTCCCACGACGGCATCATCTGCACGGGCGAGTCGTACAAGGCCGCCGTCAAGCTGACGTTCATCAAGGGGGCCGCGTTGAATGACGCTTCAGGGCTCTTCAACTCCAGCCTCGACGGGAACGTCCGGCGCGCCATCGACATCCACGAAGGCGACAAGATCAACGAAGCAGCCTTCAAGGCGCTCATCCGCGCCGCGGTGGTGCTCAACCTCGAAGGCAAGAGCAAGCCGAAGGCCTCGCGCGCGAAGCGCAAGCCAACTCCGAAGTAACTGTGAGAGGCTTACCGGACGGCCGCATCCCCCTCCGCAGGAGAGCCTCCGATGCTTCGTCCCGCTGTCCGGAAGCCTTTCATCCCGTTGACCCTGGCCACCGTGCTGATGGCGCTCGGTGTCCTGCTCATCGCGCCGCCCGCCTGGGCGGAGAAGCCCGCGAAGCCCACGTCCCGGCCCGCGGACCGGCACTACATCCGCAAGGTCGACCAGTCCTCCGTCGCCAAGGACAAGAACACCGTCATCGAGTCGCGGGTCGATGTCAGCCGGGATGTGAAGGACATCAACGACGGCAAGGCCAAGAAGGGCAGCGATTCGGGGACCGTGACCTGGACGCTTGGCGGGCGGACCTATGGGGCCCACGACAATGGTACGCTGTATCCCATCCGTGGCACCGGGTTCCATGAGCTGAACCGCTCGGCCTTCAAGGCATTGGGGGTCTACAACAAGTTTGACGACACCCCGCGCGCCAAGGAGATCCTGGACAAGATGGGCACGTCCCAGGGCGACAGGAACGCCGCGCTCAAGGCGCACAAAGCGGGTTGAGAGGGAGAGCCATGCAGCCGGAAAGACAGGTTGTCGGATTCATCGCGCGGGGCGCCGTGGAGGAAGCACGCCTCTTCGACAGCATCGGCCGCGCGCTCGGTCTCCCTCCCGAAGGTGTGGCGCGCTTAGACGTGGACGGCCCCTCGGATGCGGCGGTGCTCGTCGAGACCGCGCTCCGGTCCAAAGGCTTCCGCACGGATGTGACCCTCTACGTCGATGTCTCCCGCACTCGAGAGTCCTCGGGGCTCACGTCGGTGGAGGTGGCCACCCGGGTCGCCGCACTGCTTGGCGAGGAGCTCCTTGTCTCTCCTCCCGCGGACGACCCGGCGGTCGCCACCTCCTGGTTCCTCGTCACGCCCGAAGGCAATCGCTTCCGGGCCAGTGAATCCTCTTCCGGCCATGACGAGGACTCCGTCGATATCGACCGGGCCTCCCTGCGTCCCCTGTAGCGGTATCGGGGCGGGGAGCCCGTTTCACCACGGGATGACGCCCTGGTCGTCCGAGTAGGTGCCCGTGGGGCCGTCCGGTCCGAGGAGCGCCATGCGCACGGGCGCGCGCGCGGCCTGCTCGACGGTGCGGGTACCCTGGAAGTTGTTGAGGTCCGTGGCGGTGAAGCCCGGGCACACCGCGTTCACCTTGATGCGGGTCGACTCCAGGTCCAGGGCGAAGGCGAGCGTGATGGCGTTGAGGGCCGACTTCGACGACGAGTAGACCCCGTACATCGCGCGGTACGGGTTCGCCGGGTCCGAGTTGTTCGTGAGCGAGCCGACCCCGCTCGAGACGTTGACGATGCGCCCCGCCGGCGCTTCCCGAAGGAGCGGGAGCATCGCTTGCGTGACGGCGATCACTCCGAACACGTTCGTCTCGAACACCGCGCGGAACTCGTCGAGCGGCGCGACGGTCGCACGGCCCGCCTTCGCGCGCTCCGCCAGCGGCTGGCCCGGCTTGGGCGCCTGCCTGCCCGAACGGGCGATGCCCGCGTTGTTCACGAGCACGTCCAGGCGACCCAGCTCCTGTCGGATGCGCTCCTCCGCGGCGGAGATCGACTTCGCGTCCGTGACGTCGAGCGCGAGCGCACGGACGTCACCGGCGATGGTCTTCGCCGCCGCCTCGCCACGGGCGAGGTCACGTGAGCCGACGAGCACCGTGAAGCCGTGCGCGGCGAGGTCCTTGGCGATCCGCAGGCCGATGCCCTTGTTTGCCCCGGTGACGAGGGCGACTTGTTTGTCGTTCATGCTCGGGGAGATACGGGGGCAGGTGGCACGCGCGCTTGGCGCTTCTTGGCGGAGATTTCGTGCCAAGAAACGCCAAGCCAGGGCCGCCGGAGCTCCTTACACTGAGGGGATGTTCACTCTCGACGCGATCCCGGTCTCGGTCCCTGGCCTGCGGGCCGTGCGCATGACGACCGACCTGCTTCGCGTCGGCATGAAGGAATTCCACGCGTCCATGCGCATCGAGCGCGGGCGCAGCGAGTGGTGGGGGCGTGGCCGGGTCTGGACTGGCGGGCCCGGTGAGATCCACCTGAAGCAGCCAGGCGACGTGCACCGAGACGTCGCGCACGACGGGACGATGACCTACCAGGCCGTCGTGCTGCCCGAGCGCGACATCGAGCGCATCCGCCATGAGGGGAAGGTCGTCGCGCATCCCCACTTCAAGCCCGGCGACGAGCGGGGCCTTGCCTTCCAGCGTCTCCACGACGCGGTCGCCGCGGGCGCGGATCGCCTTACGCTGGAGGTCGCGGTGGTCGAAGCCGTGGAGGCGTTCACGGTCTTGAGGGGCGCCACGCCGGACCACACGCGGCCGGTGCGACGGGCGATGGAGTACCTCCGCGAGCGCGTGGGGGACGCCATCACGCTGGATGACCTCGCGGACCATGCCGGCTACGACAAGTTCCATCTCTGCCGCGCGTTCCGCGCCCAGGTCGGGATGCCGCCGCACGCGTACCTCACGCACCTGCGCATCGCATGGGCGAAGGTGTTGCTCGAAAGCGGCCTCCGGGCGTCGGAGGTCGCGACGCGCGTCGGCTTCTACGACCAGAGTCAGCTGAACCGCCACTTCCGGCGCATCGTCGGAACGACTCCAGCGCGATACGCGAGCACGAGGCCGGAGTGGCGCATCCAGGCGTAGCCGCTCGATGAGCCCTAGGGCAGCAGGGTGATGCGATTGAGCGCGGGGGCGGGCAAGGGGCTCGCCATACTGCTGTGCGCCTTCAGGTATGCCTCCAGCGCGTCGCTGTCCACGGCGCCACCCAGCCGGTTCGTCCCCTCGGCGAACACCGGGAAGCCATCACCCCCACTCGCGAGGTAGTTGTTCGCGGTGACGCGGTACTCCGCCGTCAGGCTCACGGGCACGCCGTTGATCCGGATGGACGCCGGGTCGACGCGGCTTCCGATGGGCGCCGACGCGCTGAACGCATAGGTGAAGCCCGCCGACGGAAGCAGCATGAGGGTGGCTCCCGACGGCCGCCACTGCCGCTCCAGCAGTTGCTCGATTTGCGCGCCCGTCAGCGTCAGGGTGACCAGGCTGTTGCCGAACGGCTGCGTGGTGAAGGCCTCGCCGTAGGTGACCTCGCCCTGGGCGATGTTCGCGCGCATGCCGCCCGGGTTCATGAAGGCCACCTGCGCCCCACCCAGGTTCGCGGGCTTCGTCGCCTCCAGATGCGAGTCCGCGATGACGAAGCCCAGGGTGGACTGGCCCGCGGAGTCCGTCTGTGTCCTGAGCGTCTGCGACACCCATCCGATGACCCGGTTGGCCCTCGGCGTGACGAGCTCCTGGTACTTCGTCACCAGCTCCTTCACCGCGCCGACCTCCTGCACGTCGCGAGTGACGATGACGTTGTTCGCTCGCGCCTCCACGACGTCGCCCGTCGCCTTGCTCAACGTCAGGTCGATGTCCGTGACGAGCTGCCCCATCGACGAGGCGCTCGTGACGACCTTGCCATCGATGACGCAGTTGTAGGCCTGGTGCGTGTGGCCGCTGACGATGACATCCACCGCGTCGTTGAGGCCCTTGGCCAGGCCCACGATGGCACCTGAGATGAGGCCGTCCGCACCCGCGCCCTTGCATTCGTTCACCAGCGAGCCCGAGGTCGGAATTCCGCCCTGGTGCACCACCACGATGATGGCTTCGACGCCCTGCCGCCGCAGCTCCGGCACCAGCGCGTTCACCGTCTGCACTTCGTCCTTGAAGGTGAGCCCCGCCACGCCCGTGGGTATGACGCTTTCCGGCGTGTCCTCCAACGTCATGCCGATGAAGGCCACCTTCACGCCCTCGAACTCGCGCACGTCGTAGCGGGGGAACAGCGTGCGGTCCACGCCCGTGGCCACGTTGGCCGCCAGGAACTTGAACTGCGCGCCCGGGAAGCCATCCCCGTCCAGGCAGCCATCCACCGGGTGGCAGCCGCCCGACTGCATGCGCAACAGCTCCGTGCTGCCCTCGTCGAACTCGTGGTTGCCCACCGCGACCAGGTCCAGGCCAATCAGGTTCATCGCCTCGACGGTGGGCTCGTCGTGGAAGAGCCCCGACAGCAGCGGGGAGGCGCCGATAAGGTCTCCCGCCGCTACCACCACCGTGTTCGGATTGGTGGCCCGCAGGGCCGCGATGTGCCGGGCGAAGTACGTCACGCCGCCCGCGTTCACCCGCACCGGTCCACCGTCGGGGGCCACGCCCGTCAGAATCTGGCCCGCGGGGGCCTCGAGCTGTCCGTGGAAGTCATTGAACGCCAGCACCTGCACGCTCACCGTGGTGGGACCCGCGTCGGGCGTCCCCGCGTCGGGCATCCCCGAGTCGGGCATCCCCGAGTCGGGCATCCCCGCGTCCGTGCCGGAATCCGGGGGCGGCACCTGGACGGAATGCTGCTCACAGCGCTTGTCCTCGCAGACCCACTCCGTGTTCGAAGCCGGCGGTCCCTTGTCTTCACGGCAGCCGGCGGCGTCCTGGCACTCGTCACCTCCGCAGCCGCCATGGGCGAAGAGGAACATGCCGGTGACGAACGCTCCGGCGAGCAGGAAGACGCTGGGACGCGCTCCCTGAAGTGACGAGCGCGGTGTGGCTTGTGGCATCGACGGAACTCCAACGAACAGGGAGGGGGAACCTACTCTGGTTCGTGGACGATGGCGCGACTTCATGGCGGCACGGCGCATCCGGCAAGGGGCGCAGCGTCACGATGCGCGGCTCCATCAGCGCCTTCGCTCACGTCTGCAGTCGCGCGCGGGCCTCGCACGACTCCGCGAGCGTGTCGGCGTCGAGCATCGCCTGGCTCATCTCGCCAACCGCCAGGGCCCGAAGGCCCGTTACAGAGGCACGCGCAGCAACCTCTTTGACCTCAGGCGACTCTCGGTCGTCCAAAACCTCGAGGTCGCCGCGCGTTACCAACTCGCAGCGTGACCTGACCTGTTCGGCGCTCTAGGGCCGCGTGACGTGCACGAGGCTCGTCATCGCGTCCACGTACAGGGTCGTGTCGTCGGCGTACAGCGGCAGCAGCGGGGTGACCGACACCTGGTTGAGCTTCGTCTTGCGGACCTGCTGCGTGGCCGGGTCCTTGAACACGGCATACGGGACATCCTGGATGACGTAGGGCTCGCCGTTCACGTGGCCGATGATCATCAGCACATGGCCGGGGACGACGACGAGGTCGCCCACCTCCGCCTGTTCCAGCGCGCGCACCCGTTCGGCGTGTGAGTCGTGCGCCGTGAAGAGGCGGTGGTTCAGCGCCGCGCTCTTCCCTTGCATCCCGGAGTTGGGCGGGAGGAACAGCCCCATGCTGCGGTACACCTCGCTGGTCAGGCCGCTGCAGTCGCGCGCGTTGAACTGGTGCCCCCAGCCGTAGCGCTCGCCGAGGAACTTGAAGGACTGGCGGAGGATGTTGGCGCGGGTCAGCGGCAGATAGCCGGGCGCGGTGTCGGCGGTCCGGCGCAGCAGGGCGCTCCGGAAGGCCAGTGAGCCGTCCTGCTCGCGCACCGGCAACTGCACCGGCCACGAGGCATAGCTGCTGGCGCCGTTGACGGGCTCGCCGGGCGACACGTCGGCTCGTGGCAGCGCGACCCCCATGTCGAGCTCGAGTTCGGATACTCCCGGCGCTTCCGGAGTGAAGACCGTGCGCACCTGGTCGCCCGTGACGACGCGCCCGGGTGCCTTCGCCACGTAGGAGAACACCGCGTCCGCCGTGCCTTCCGCGATGTCGCCGCGCTTGACCCACGCGGGCCCCTGCGTCGTCTGGACGAACAGCCATTGCTGGTTCGCGCTCTGGTGCGCGATGACGACCGGCTCGCCCGGGAACAGGATGCCGGCCTGCAGGCTCTCGTAGTCGCGCAGGTCCTGCGAGGCGAAGAACAGTCGACCGGACGGCAGTGACCGCAAGGGCGTGCGCCGCACGCTGATGCCGTAGCGTGCAGTGGAGGTTTCGGGGATGTGCTCGGCCGCGGCGTTCTGGCGAAGTTCGTCGAGCATCGCCTCCGTCACCGGGAGGCCCTGTTCATCGATGGCCGCTTTGATGGGCGTCTGCTGCGCATCCCTGACCCAGCCCGCGACCTGTGCCCGTGTCAGCGTGGCCGGGATGCCCCTCAGGTCGAACAAGCCGCCCTTCGGACCGAACGCGAGTTCGCGCTTCGCCGCCACCTGGCTGGCATCGAGCAGCACCGCATCGGGGGACGGTGCGCGGCGGATCCAGAACTCAGGCGACAGCATGTCTTCGCTGAACGCCGGCACCCCGGACGGAGACACCGCGAGCGCGGACGGCGTGGCGCACGCGCCAAGGCTGGCTGCGGCCCCCATCACCGCGAGCGAGAGTGCCCGCATGCGCCACGTACGACGAGAAGGGAAGGCCAGGCTGCTCATGGGTTCTGCTCCCGCTTGAGGGTCGGTTGCTCTCCTATCGGGAGAACGAACTCTCAGTGGGGGCTATTTCGCAGGGGGGATCAATCAGGGGGACTCCAGAATGTGGCCGAGGTCGCGGTCCACCACGGTGAATTCGGGGGACTGGTAGCGGACGCCGGGGTGTCTTCGAATGCGTGCACGATGGCGCGCCTGGCGCCCAGCCCGTGCATGCGCCCGCGCCATGAGGCGCTCCATGGCTTCGAGGTCGGCCATGTCGCGATAGAGATGGAGCAGGGGATGGGGCAGGGCGTGCGCCGCGCTATGCTGGTTCGACAATTCCCATGGCCTCCTCTCGTAAATCCCCTGGTTTCGTCCGCAGCCTCGTATTGCCCGCGCTGCTGCTCTTCGCCCTGCCGCTGTTCGGGCTCTGGTTCTCCGGCCATGCCTCGGACCGCTTCGACGCGCAGGTGTTCGAAGTCATCGAGAAGCAGATTGGACGCGACACGGAGTTGAGCGCGGAGGACCGCCAGGAGGCGCTCGCCTTCTACCGCGAGGTCCCCGCGTCGGCGGCCTGCACGAGCGACAGCGAGGAACTGGCGCGCTACCGCAACAGCCTGGGCGAAGCGTGCTCGGATGCGAAGCAGTTCGGGTGGGCGTACCTGGCCTCCTGGATCCTGCTGGCGCTCGGGCTTGCCTCCACGGGGGTCGCGCTCCTGTGCGGCCTGGCGGCGTTCATCTCGCGTCCCTTCCAGTACGGCAGCTTCGTGGTGGGCTGGCTCGTGCTGCGGGTCGCCAGCGCGCTTCAGGTGCTGGGGCAGGGTGTGCTGCTGGTGTGGCTCTCCTACTGGGTGACCGCGCTCTGGGCCGATCGCTACTACCCGAAGCTCATCGGCATCATGGCGCTCATGGCGGCGGCCGCCGTCTTCCTGGTGGTGGTGGCCATCTTCCGCCGCCCGCCCATGGACTTCGACGTGGAGGCGGAAGAGGTGCCCGAAGCGCGCGCCCCGGAGCTGTGGGCCTGCGTGCGCCGGCTGTGCGAGCGGCTCCAGACGACGCCGCCCGACCACATCCTCGCGGGCATCGACACCAACTTCTTCGTCACGGAGAACGACGTGCGCGTGGACGGGCGCATCCTCTCCGGCCGCACGCTCTTCGTGAGCCTGTCCCTGCTGCGCCTGCTGGAGCGCTCCGAAGCGGAGGCCGTGCTGGCGCACGAGATGGGGCACCTGCTGGGCGGCGACACGGGGCACGGCAAGCGGCTGGCGCCCATGCTCTCGCACTTCGGCCACTACCTGGAGACGCTGTACGAGGGCGGCGTGACGCGCCCTGTCTTCTATTTCATGGCGGCCTACCGCGGGCTGTTCGAGCTGTCCCTGGGCCGCAGCCGTCGCGCCAGCGAGCTCGCGGCGGACCGGCTGGCGGCGGGTGTCACGTCGGGGCAGGACATCGCCCGCTCGCTGGTGAAGGTGGGCGCGTACTCGAGCTTCCGGGACCGCGTGGAGGCGAAGCTCTTCGCCCAGGACGAGCAGCACCAGTCGGTGGGCATCTCCCAGCGGGTCGCGCACGGCTTCTCCGAATACGCCCAGTCGGAGGCGGTGCACGACGACCTGCAGGGCGCCGTGACGCCCCATCCGTTCGACTCACACCCGCCGCTGGGCGCGCGCATGGAGAACGTGGGCGTCCACCTCAAGCCCGCGGACATGGCGCAGGTGCTCCTGGAGCCCGTGGAGTCCTCGTGGGCGGAGGCCTTCGAGGACGCGGAGGCCATCGAGGCGCGGCTGTGGGGCGCCTACGAGGCGCGCTTCTCCCAGGCCCATGACCTGGCGCTCGCCTGCCGTTACGAGCCGTCCACGGACGAGGAGCGGCAGCACGTGGAGAAGTTCTTCCCGGCGCTCGTCTTCGAGGGCAAGGAGGCCGGCTACGAGGTGCGGATGGACTACGCGCAGGTGAGCTGCTCGGAGTGGGAAGAGCCCGTCGAGTTCGAGCGGATCGCCTCCGCCTCCACCGCCGACCGCATGTTCAAGAAGTACCTGGACCTGAAGGTCACCGGCGAGGGCCGCTTCAAGGGCGGGCGCGCCATCTGCTTGAGCAAGCTGAAGGAGCAGGACGCGGTGCTGGAGGCCTTCGAGCGCTACCTGGGACGACACCGGTTCATGAAGGCGCACCGCTCGGACTCGCAGGCCGCTTGAGCAGGAGCTCCGCCCGCTGGCGTCACGTCGCCGGCGGGCGGGTGCGGTAGAGAACTCCGTTCGCGAGCTCGAACGAGGTGCCGGCGGGAAGCGGGGTCCCCGGGCGGCAAGCGCGGGCCCCTGGTGACTGGCGCCATCCTCCTGGTGACCGCGGTCACCAGCCTGCGGGCTCCTCCCGTGAAGCCCCTTCCGCCAACTCGTTGAAACCACAGGCGGGCATGAGGCCACACCGGTCGACATGGGCCCGGCATGCCGGGTGCAGTAGGGCAGGGCATCGCTGTACTGCTCCCCCTTCGACGCACTCCTGAGGTTCCTGCCATGGCCCGTCGCATCGGTTCGTCCCTGCCCCGCACCTCCAGCCTCCCGACCTCCACGGTGTCTCAGCCGAAGCCCCCGGCGCGCGCGTCGACGCTCCCCGCCTCGACGACGGCCGCGAAGCCCACGGCCACCAAGCCCACGGCGACGACGGCCACGGCGAACACGGCGACGGCCACCAGGCCCACGGCGACGACGGCCACGGCGAACACGGCGAATACGGCGACGCCGCCGAAGCACGCGGGTGCTCCCGAGGGCGGGCCCACCTACAGCCCCTGGGAGATGACCTCGGGCGCCTCGGACGTGGCGGTGAGCGGCGGTGACAACAAGCTCACGGCGCCCGCGGCCGCGAAGCAGACCATGTTCATCGACAAGCCGGCCACGCCCTACCAGAAGGACACCTTCGGCGGCGGCAAGCTGAGCGCCAACATGGGTTCGATGCAGGCCTCCACCACCAGCCACAGCGGCGGTGGCGTGCACCACTACTCGGCCCAGGCCGAGGTCCAGGGTCCCAACGCCTCCTTCGGGATGCAGAAGACGCACGCGGGCCGGCTGGGCGTGTCGAGCGCGCAGCTCACTGGCGAGGCCAACAGCTTCAAGGCGCAGGCCCAGGCCGGCGTGTCGGCCGACACGGGTTCGCACGCCTACACCGCCGCGCTGACGGCCAAGGCGGAGACGGGCGTGGGCGTCACGGCGAGCGCGAGCCACGACTTCAACCGGCACGTGGGCGGCTACGTGAAGGGTGAGGCGAAGGCCGGCGCCTCCGCCTTCGCGGAAGGCGTGGCCACCCTGGACCCGAAGACGGCCACGGCGATGGTCTCCGGGCAGGTGGGCGCGGGTGCCACGGCGGGCGCGTACGCCACGGCGGGCGGGCACGTGGGCCGGGTGCACGGCTCGGTCACCGCCGGCGCGGTGGCGGGCGCGTCGGCCCAGGCGGGCGGCAAGTTCGGCCTGGAGAATGGCTTCCTCAAGCAGTCCGCGGACGTGAACACCGCTCTGGGCGTGGGCACCCACGTGAAGTCGGACGTGGCGGTCGACCTGCGTCACCACATCAAGCCGGGGATCGCGTCGGGCCTGCGCCCCGCCCTCGGCACCGCGATGGGCGTGCCCGCGCCCGCGATCGCCATCGAGCCCGAGAAGTCGGGCATCGAGAAGCTCTTCGCCAAGGCCTTCGGCAAGGAGTGACAGTCCTCCCATGCCCAGGCATGGGTGGCGCGGTCTCCGGCGGCTTCGACCTGCTCGAAAGCCGCCGGAACCTTTATGCCGATGCTTTCGGATTGGGCACCTGCCGAGCGACACCAATCTCTGGAGTCAGGCGCGCGGGCACCTGGGCGCAGCGCGACCACGGGTACTACGACGAGAGCTCCTGGGACCGCACCGCGAGCAATCCCAGACACCAATGTCTGTGAGGCTTCATGCGGTGACGGGCACGCCACTCCGCCACGCGACGCAGAACAGGCGCTGGACGTATCTCGCGTCCAGCGCCTGCTTCCAGTCCGGTCCAGCGACATCAACCGAGGCGAGGGCTAGTTACAGGGCGCGCCGCAGGTGCCCGCCCCACGGGCCTGACATGCCGCCGTGTTGATGCAGAACAAGCCATCACCCGTGCAGCACCCGAGCAAACGCGAGGACTCGTCCGTGGTCTCGTCCGGAACCGCGCTGCTGGGGCTGGTCGAAACGAGCACGGCCTCGTTCGGCACGACCTCGCTCGGGGCGAGCTGAGAGGAGGAAACAGCCATTCCCACCACGAAGGCAAAACTCAGGGCAACTCCGGAAACAAGCGTCCGCAGCATCTGATGCTCCTTGGGTTGAGAGGCGTCCGGGATGGTACTCCCAGCGTGTCCCGCAATCCAAGACTCCGAAGTCTGGCTTTGTTTTGCGTTCAGGGTGTTGAGTGTGGATGTACTTTGGTGGGTGAGTGCAAATGACACGCTGCGAAGTCAGGTCTTGCCGTAGCGGCGGAGGGCCTCGTCGAATTCAATCCGGCGTGCGCGCAGCAGTGCACTTGCCCGCGGGTGAGCAGCCACAGGTGTGGCTGGATCCGCACAGGCCCGGCCGCGCCTACTGCCGGACCGAGTACTCGGTGCCCGAGCGGAAGGGGATGGTCATGGACGCGAAGCCGTGGCGTGGGTCGCGCACCCAGGTGACGTAGTCGCGGTAGTCGGCCTTGAAGACACCGACGTTGTCGGTCACCACCACGGCGCCCGGACGCAGGGCCGGGGCGACGAGCTTGAGCACGTCGAGCGCCCGCACGGGGAACCCATCATTGAGCATGAAGTCCACCTCGCCGAGGTCCGCTCGCAGCGTCTCCGTCGCGTCACCCACGCGAATCTCCGCGAAGGACGCGAGCCCCGCCTCCTCCAGGTTCGCCTGCGCGCGCCGCGCCTTCTCCGGCAGGAGTTCGGTGCCAATGACACGGCCGCCGCCGTTGTCGCGCACCGCCGCCGCCAGCCACAGCGTCGAGACGCCAAAGGACGTGCCGAACTCGACGACGGTCCTGGCGCGGAGCGCCCGCGCCGTCAGGTAGCAGAAGGCGCCCTGGGCGCGCTCGATCGCAAGGTACTTGTCCGCGAAGGCGTGCTCGGTGCCCGGCTTGTCGATGGAGCGACCGAGGATCATTCGCGGCAGCTGTGGCAGGAGGTGGAGGAGGACGCCCGGCATCTGGCGGTCGGCCTCGCCGTGGAGCCGCCGCAGCACGGCGCGCACCCGTTCGTCGGGCAGGACGGCCAGGGGACCCCTGGCATTGTCGTTAGCGCTGAACACCGGAGAATCCCTTTCGGCCTGGCGCCCAATAGGCGACGTTGGTGACCTGCTTCGCGGAGATGCCTGCTCGCCGCACCGCCTTGTAGAGGCGCTGGATTGACGGAGCCTTCCCGGTGAAGACACACCGCGTCCGCGCTTCGGCGAGCAGCGCAAGCATGAGTTCGTTCTCGATGCGATCGAGGTGAACAGCCTCCGGCTCGCGCGCGGTCAGCGTCACACCGGTGGTGACGCCAATCCGTTCGAGTGCGATGCGCGAGGCTTCGGTGGATTCCACCTCGAACGAGAACGCCACCTCCCGGATTCCCTCGGGTGTCGCTCGAAGCGCGGCCGCGGTGCTGAACGAGGTTTCGTCGCCGAAGAAGAACAACGGCCGCCCGACGGAGGCGAGGTCCAGCGCCGAACGCGGGCCCACGAGGAAGAGCGGCTCTCCCATGGTCGCCGACGCGAGCCAGTTCGACGCGATGCCCTGGCCGTGAACGAACCCGAGAAACGTGGCGGTGCCGGTTCGAGGCTCGAAGGAGAGCGGTGTGTACGCTCGCCCGGCCAGGCCGGCGAAGCCGATCTGGATTATGTCGCCGGGTGTCCAGCGGCGGCCTTCAAGGTCTTCTCCCTCAATCGTGACGAGGCGGAACGCATCTCCCACGGACTCGACTTCGCGAACCCTGGCGCGGCGCGAGACGAGGCGATGGAACATGGACTCGACGACGCCCGAAGGCGCGGTGGATGGCGACGGCATGCGGGAGACGATAGGGAGTCGCGCCCCTGGCCGCATTGCGCAGTCAGGACAATTTGTTTATCAAAACGGTCATGGCGGCGAAGCGGCGGAAATCGAAGGCGACACGGCCCGTGGATCCGACGAGCTGGACGTTCAGCGGAGACGTCCAGGTGGCGAACGGGCCTCCTGGCGCGGTGGCTTCGCTCGAGGCGCTCGGGAGCCGGTTCACGCTCGATGCGCGTGGACGGTTGAAGACCGCGGTCGAGCGGCCGGCGAACGCGATCGGGATCCGCATGGCGAGCGGGGGGATCGAGAGCGAACCCCACGCGCACCGCGAATCACAGCTCATGTACCTGGTGCGCGGAGAGATGATCTGCGAAGCGTCGAACGCCCTCTGGATCGTCCCGCCGCAATCCGCGCTGTGGATCCCCGGGGGCGTGACGCACCGGATCCGGGGTCGCGCGCCGCTCGAAGGCTACAGTGTCTTCCTCAATCCGCGCTCGGCGCCGAACCTTCCGAAGGATTGCTGCGCGGTGTCGGTGACGCCGCTCTTCCGTGAGCTCTTGCTGCGCCTGGCGACGCGTCCCGCGCTCTACGACCTCAAGGGGCCGGACGCGCGCCTGGTGGCCGTGCTCCTCGACGAACTGGCGACGGTCTCCATCGAGAAGCACCGCCTGCCGATGCCGAGCGACCCCCGGCTCCGGCGTCTGGTGGACGCGATGGCCGCCGAGCCGGCGATTGGCGTGACGACGAAGACGTGGGCGAAGCGGATCGGCGTCAGCGAGCGCACCTTGAACCGCGTCCTCGTCGAGGAGACGGGCTTGAGCTTCGGCCGCTGGCGCCAGCAGCTCCACATCATCCTGGCCATCCAGAAGCTCTCCCGGGACGCGACCGTGCAGAACGTGGCGCTGGACCTGGGCTACGAGAACGCGAGCAGCTTCGTGACCATGTTCCGCAAGGCGCTCGGGACGTCGCCCGCGCGGTACATGGCGAACCGCCTGGCCGCGCCGGTGGGGAAGCGATAGCCGCAAGCCCCCTTCCGTGGTACCCAGCCGGCAGCCACTTGACGCTCCGATGGCGGTGCGACGTTCTGTCGCGACCGTAGGGTGTCCTCGGGTGGCATTCCGTCGGCTGGCGCCTCCCGGGTCATGACCCCGTTGTTTCTGGAGGCCCCCATGTCCACGTCCGAACTGCCCGTCCTCGAGTTCATCCTCACGAACTACAAGAACTTCAACGCCCGCGCGACGCGCGACGCGCTCCTGTCCTACTGGGAGCATGTGTCGAGCGGTGGCCGGATGTTCTGGAGCGTCGCGGGCGCGATGTCGTCCGCGCAGCTCGGCATCACGCTCGCGCCCGCCATCCGCTCGGGCCTGATTCACGGCCTGTCGGTGACGGGCGCCAACCTGGAGGAGTCGCTCTTCCGGCTCGTCGCGCACACGGCGTACAAGGACTTCCCCGAGTACCGCTACTTCACCAAGCAGGACGACACGAAAATCCTCGAGCAGCGGATGCGCCGGGTCACCGACACGAGCATCCCCGAGGACGAGGCGTTCCGGGCGGTGGAGAAGATTGTCGTCCCCATGTGGAAGAACGCCTCCGCGAAGGGCGAGCGCCGCTTCTGGCACGAGTACTTCTACGAGCTCATCCAGGTGCTGGAGCCCGCGGCATACGAGGGAGACCCGGAGGCCTGCTGGCTGATGGAGGCGGCGAAGCGCAAGCTGCCCATCGTCGTCCCGGGCTACGAGGACTCGACGTTCGGGAACATCTTCGCGTCCTACGTGAAGACGGGCGACTGCAACCCGAGCATCGCCAAGTCCGGCATCGAGTACATGGCCGACTTCTACGACCGCTACGAGGAGCTGTCCGCGGGCAAGGGCGTGGGCTTCTTCCAGATTGGCGGCGGCATCGCCGGTGACTTCCCCATCTGCGTCGTGCCGTCGACGAAGTACGACATGCAGAAGCCCGTGAAGCCGTGGGCCTACTTCTGCCAGATCAGCGACTCGACGACGTCCTACGGCTCGTACTCGGGCGCGACGCCCAACGAGAAGATCACCTGGGACAAGCTGACGGAGACGACGCCGATGTACGTCATCGAGTCGGACGCCACCATCGTCGTCCCGCTGATGCTCCGCGCGCTGCTGGAGTGCCAGGGCCATCCGGAAGCGGCGAACGCGCTCATCGCGAAGCACCGGCGCTAGCCACGCGCGAACCGCGGCAGGGCCCAGAACGCGTTGGGCCCTGCCGGGCTTTCGTCAGAGGCCTTGCTCAGAAGCGGGCGAGGAAGGCGTCGTTGCTACCGGCGCTGGTGTTGCCGCCAAGGCTTCCGCCCGTCTGTCCCGCGACGTAGGCGTTGCCGGAAGCGTCCACGGCCACGCCGCGGGCGACGTCCTGGCGCGAGGTGCCCAGGGTCTGGGTGCCCAGCTTCGTGCCGAGCGCGTCGTAGCGGGTGAGGAAGGCATCGGAGGCGCCCGCATACGGGATGCCGACGAGCCCGCCCGTGTAGCCGACCACCTGCACGACGTTGTTCGAGGAGACGGCGACGCCGAACGCGTAGTCGGGCTGCCCGCCTCCGAGCATGCGGCTCCAGTCGCGGTTGCCAGCGCTGTCGTAGCGGGCGAGCAGCACGTCGATGGTGCCGTTGTTGGTGTTGCCGTCCAGGCTGCCAAACGTTTCACCAACAATGTAGACGCCGCCATCGGGGCCCACGGCGACGCTCTTGCCGTCATCCAGGTCGCCCGCGTCAATCTGCCGGACCCACTGCTGGGCGCCCAGGATGTTGAGCTTGAGCAGGAAGATGTCGCTGTTCACCGGCGAGGTGGTGCCGTCGAGGCTGCCGTAGGTGTTCCCGACGATGTAGACCTCGTGGGTGGGCGTGACGGCGATGCCGCGCGCCATGTCGCTCGCGGAGCTGCCGAACTGCTGGAGCCAGTACGGGTTGCCCGCCGTGTCATAGAGCCCGGCGATGATGTCGTAGTTGTTGGGGTTGCCGCCGTTGGCGAAGCTGCCGCCGGTGTAACCGGTGAAGTAGAGGGTGTCGTCCGCGCCAATGGCGATGCCCGTGGCGAAGTCATCCATCTGCGTGCCGTTCTGGCGCAACCACAGGCGGTTGCCGGCTGAGTCATACTTGGCGATGAAGAAGTCGATGCCGCCCGCGTTGGTGTAGAAGTCGAAGCCACCGAAGGTGGTTCCAGCCACATACGCGTTGCCGTCCGCGTCGGTGGCCACGGCGGTGGCGCGGTCCGACCCGGTGGTGCCGAGCTGGTGGACCCACTGGAGGTTGCCGGCGGTGTCGTACCGGGCAATGAACGCGTCCTGACCGCCGGCCTTCGGGTCGGAGCCGAGCTGGCTGGTCGTCTGACCCACCACGTAGACGCTCGAGCCTGACACGGCCACGGCGTTGGCCTGCTCATCCAGGTTGGCGCCGAGCTGGGCCACCCAGGAGGGGGACGGAACCTGGGCCGCGGCGACGGAGGGGACGCCCGCGGCGCCGACGACGCCCGCGAACCCAAACATGCTCAAGAGAAGGTGTTTCATCACGAACTCCATTTCTCAGTGGGGGGAACAGCACCGCGGCGTCAGGGAGGGAAATCTGACGTCACGGCACTCTTGCAAGACCACGAGAAACGGGCGCGCGGAAGATGGGTAATTAAAGACACACATGCGACAGTGTCTGGCTTGAGCACGAGCGTGACACATGGACGCGTCATGTCATTTCACGACGCAGCCGCGCCCAGGCCTCGAAGCTCATGGGTGAAAGGCCGTAGGAGCGCGCGATTTCAGGCCGAGCCAGCACCGGGGCGACGTTCATGTACGTCATGCCTTGAGCCACGCCGGGATGCAGGCCGGCCGCGACGGCCTCTTCGATCGTGGAGGACTGGACCACGTACTCCTTGCCGTCGACGCGCGAGAGGACCTCGGTGATTTGAGGGAGCGTGAGCACGTCACCCGCGAGCTCCAGCGTCACGCCATGGAACTTCACGGGATTGTTGATCGCCGCCGCGGCCGCCTTCCCGATGTCCTCGGGGGCGATGAGCCCGATGGGCTTGTCGGCCCTGACCACCGTGAGCAACCGGCGCCCGTCGACGAAGCCGGAGGGATCCAACATCGCGTGGTCCATGAAGGTGGCGGGCAGGAGGAGGGTCCAGTGCTTGAAGCCCGCGGTGCGGACCAGGTCGCACGTGGCCAGCTTGTTCTCCCAGTACTCCTCGTGGAACTTCCAGCGCCCCTCCGCCCAGCCCTCGACGTCGCGGTGGGCGCCGACGCCGGTCGTCGCGGTGTGCACGAAGGTCTCGACGCCCTCGGCAAGCGCGGCCTCGACGAGGTTCTTCCCTTGCTGGCGCTCCTTGCTGAAGTCGACGCCGGTCGCGGAGACGATGGGTGACTGCATGGAGAAGACCGCCTGCGTCCCGGCGCAGGCGGCGCGCAACGACGCTGGATCGTCCAGGTCCCCGACGACCACCTCCGCGCCAGCCGCCGCGAGGGCCCTGGCGTTCGCCGCCTCTGGATTGCGCACCAGGACGCGCACTTTCGTGCGGCCCTCGGCCAGTAACGCCCGGGCGGTGGCGCCCCCCTGACGTCCTGTGGCGGCGGTGACGAGAACGGCATCGTTTCGGCTCATCGGCGGCTCCTTGCTAAGTGGGGGACCCCACCGCTTATTGTTCGTGTTAAATACGGAGGGGCCCCCCGTTTGTCAAAGAGAAGGGTCTCGTGAGGAGGAGTTCGCCGTGGAGCAGATGAAGCGGTTGCGCGCGGACGGGCAACGCAACCGGGAGCGGATTGTCGCCGTCGCCGCGGCGCTCGTCGCCAAGGAGGGCGCGCAGGTGTCGCTCGAGGAGATCGCTCGGAAGGCGGGGGTCGGTTCGGCGACCCTGCACCGGCATTTTCCGTCGCGGCAAGCGCTGCTGGAGGTCGTCTTCCGCGACGGCGTCGCGCAGCTCTGTGCGCGGGCCGCCGCGCAACCGGGCAAGGCGCCCGCCGCCGAGTTGGCGGACTGGCTCGAGGAGGTGACGGTCTACACCGCGACCCACCGCGGGCTCGCCGCCGCGCTGCTGGCCGGCCCGGATGGCCTCTCCGCCGAAGACATCTGCTGCACCGACATGCTGCTCAAAGTGCTGAAGGTCCTGGTGGCGCGTGCGTCATCCGTGGGTGCGCTTCAAGCGGGCGCCACGGCGCAGGACCTGATGATGCTGGCGAACGCGATCGCCGTCGCGAACGAGAATGATCCGGTCACCGCGCGCCGGGTGCTGCGCCTCGCGCTGACCGGCATCCGGCGCTGAGGGCGGTCGAGGGCGAGCGGGCCCTGGGGGCGCATGCGACGGCACGCCCCCAACGCGAAGACCCGCGGGCGGTGCTGGAGGCCTTCGACTACGGACCCGATTGGGGGCAGGTCGCGGGCTCGAGGTAGAAGGCTTCCCACGAGCCCGTGTCGGTGGGATTGCAGATGCCTCCGTTGCCGCCATTGCCGCTCTGGATGGGAGCGCCGGGGGTGTTCTCCTTCCAGTTGCGCGCGGTGCCTGTCGTCGATTCGAAGCCATAGCGATTGCGGCCGCCGAAGACGCCGCATGCGTGGCGGGTGAACGACTCCGCCGTGCCGAGCGAGGCATTCAGGGTGAGCTGATCCGCGACCACCGCCAGGTACGCGCCGCTGGTTCCCTTGAGCTTGTATTTCGCGCCACTGGTGACGAGCTCGAAGACCTCGCCACCGGTCTGCGTCGTGCCGAGGGCAGCCACCTTGCCCGCGCCGTCGACGGTGAGCCACTGGTCGGTGCGCTCGCTCTGGATGCGGAAGCAGCCCGCGCTGCCGCTGGCCTCGGTATGGCAGGTCGCATCGCAGCCATCGCCCGACTGGGTGTTGCCATCGTCGCACTGCTCGCCGCTCTCGACCGTGCCGTTGCCGCACACGGGGCCGCCGCCGCTGCCCGGGCAGGAAACCGGTTCGAGGTAGAAGGCCTCCCAGGCCCCACCATCGGCCGGATTGCAGGCGCCGCCATTGCCGCCGTCACCACTCTGGATGGGCTCGCCCGGCGCGGTTTCCTTCCAATGGGGCGCGCTCCCCACGGAGGCCCGGAAGCCGACGCGGGTGCGCCCGCCGTAGCCGCAGGCCAGCTGGGTGAACGACTCCCCGCTGGTGAAGTTGGCGCCCATCGTGAGCTGGTTCGCCACCACCGTCAGGAACGCGTCTCCCGAGCCCTTGAGCTTGTACTGGGTGCCGCTCGGAACGAGCTGGAAGACCTGCCCGCCGGCTTGCGTCGTGCTGCCGGCGATGACCTTGCCCGCGATGTTGACGGTGAGCCACTTGTCGGTGCGCTCGCTTTGAATCTGATAGCAGCTCCCGCCCGAGGTCTCGACGAACCAGGCGGTGTAGGTGGCCGCGCTGCCAGGCGTGATGAAGGTGTGTGATTGCGCGCCTCCGTCAGACCACGACGAGAACGCCCAGAACCTACCGCCCGCATACTGCGGCGACTCGGCGCCCACGGAGCGGACGACACCGACCACGCCCGTCGTTTCGTGCGGCGCCGCGACCGGCCGCCCGTCCATCAGGACCTGCAGGCCGCTCGGCACGCTGGTCACCGTGAGCGGGACCGTGACGGGGTGGACGTCGCGATACGTCGTGTGGGTGAGGCCAATCGAGTCGCGCACCGTGAGCCGCAGGCGATACCAGACATTGGCTGAGCTCTCGCCGATGCTCGGGACGGGCCAGCTCCCACTCGCGATGCCGGTGGTATCCGCCATGGCCGGGTGCGTGTGGGTGTCGTGATGGAAGGTGATGTTCCAGGTCATCGCGCTCGGAGGCAGCGCGCCATCCTCCAGGTCGCTGGCCGAGCCGGAGAACGTCAGGTTGGTGGAGGCGATGTAGGTCGCGCCCGTGGCCGGCGTCACGATCGTGGCCACCGGCGGCTTGTTGGACGTCACCGTCAGCACGGCCTCGGCGCTGGTGGCCGAGCCAAGCCCGTTGGTCACGACCGCGCGGAAGCGCGCGCCGCTGTCGGAGAGCTGCGCGGCGGTCAGCTCGTAGCTCGGCGAGGTCGCGCCAGCGATGTCCACGCCGTTGCGCTGCCACCGGTAGGTGAGGGGCGGCTCGCCGCTCGCCGACACCGTGAAGGTGGCAGGATAGCCGACCGATACCAACGTGCTCGCCGGCTGCTGCGCGATGCTCGGCGGCAGCGAGGCCGTGTAGGCGATGCGGCCTACCTGGCCCGAGCCGCGCGCCAGGTAGTAGAGCGCGCCATCGGGCCCGACATCGAGGTCCACGGGTCCCGCGGCGGCCGTCGCGAAGAGCGAATTCGCACCGGTGTTCGGGTCGATGCGCGCGATCCAATTGTTGGTGTAGTCCGCGAAGAAGTACTGACCGACATACGCGCTGGGAAAGGCCGAGACGGGTGGATTGTAGAAGGCACCGCCCGCGATGCAGTTGCCGGCGGCCGTGCCGGAGCCATGCGGGTACGCATAGAACGGCTGCGTGAGCTCCGGGCGGTTCGTGAAATAGCCCTCCGTCATCGGCCAGCCGTAGTTGGCACCGGCCTGGCCGCGGTTGATCTCCTCCCAGCCGCCTTCGCCCACGTCGTTGATGAACAGGATGCCCGTGCCGGGTTGAACGTCGAAGGTGAAGGGGTTGCGCAGTCCCATCGCCCAGGTCGCCTTCGCGAGCCCGGTGGCGGTCGCATAGAACGGATTGTCCGTGGGGATGCTGCCGTCCGGGTTGAAGCGCAGCAGCTTGCCGAGCGGCGTGTTCAGGCTCTGCGAATTGGAGGAGACCGCGTTCTCGCCGACGGAGACATAGAGCTTGCCGTCGAGTCCGAAGCGAACCGCGCCGCCGTTGTGGTTGGCGGCGTCGAGCGTCGGAAAGTCGGCGAGCACCAGCTCGCTTCCGGGAACCACCACGTTGCCGTTGGCGGTGAAGCGGCTGACCCGGTTGTGGATGCTGCCGGCGACCGACGTGTAATAGACGTAGAGATAGTGGTTGCTGGCGAAGTTGGGATCGAACGCGACGCCCATCAGCCCACGCTCGTTGTCGTTGTCCACGGCGAGCGTCATGAACGGAGTCGCCAGAAGCTGGCCGTTCACGACGACACGCAGCGAACCATTCTTCTCCGAGATGAACAGGCGCCCGTCAGGCGCGAAGGTCATGGTGGTGGGGCCCTGGAGGCCACTGACAAAGACCGAGTCGGCGAAATTGGCGTCTTGCATGACCGCGGCCGCTCGCGCTTCCGCCAGCTCCGGGGGGGGCTGCGTCGAGCAGCCCACGAGGAGGGAGAAGACCGCGCACACGACGGCTCGTACATTCGTTCCTGTCATCGCTGCTCATCCCGGTCGAACTGCGGGTGGTGATTCCCGCTTTTACACTGAAGTCCCGTTCGGCCGGGGCCGATTCAGCAGTTCGGCAATGGATTCCCCCGGCCATCGTCATGAGTGCAGCGGATATCGCGGCATGCCTCAGGGGGGAGGCTCACATGGACAGTGTTTCTCGTTTCCAATCGGGTCAGAACGGTATCCGCGTGTCTTCGGTTTCGGAGCCGGCGTCGCAGGCAACGACGTCCCAGGACTCCACCGCCGAGCGCACGCTCCGGGAGTTGTTCTTCCACAGCAGCTTCGAACCGCAATCCCGCCCCTCGACATCCTCGTCCTACAGGGCCCTGGCTGAGAGCACGCCTCCTCCGGACGTGTCCAACCCGTCCGTGGCTGATTGGCAGGCCTGGTGCGAACAATTCAAAGGCAATGCGGAGGCCGAGCTCACCCGCAAGCGCGGCACCACCCTGCCGGACCCCGCCGCAGACCAGGCGATGCATGGTTCCCGCTCGCCCATGTATGCCGCGGGCCGCTCCACCGTTCCCGGCAACGAGAACGTCCCCGCCTTCTTCCAGGACTTCCCCGCCACCGGCGAGCGGCAGATGCAGCTCTACACCTTCTGCCGTCCGCCTCCAGGCCAGGCCCTGAAGCCCGAGGACCGCAACCAGTGGGTGTCCTTCGAGGTGCACGGCGACATCTGCAAGGCCTACTCGGACAACACCTTCACCCATGGCCGGCAGGGCACCAACTCCCGCCTGGGCTACCCCAACTCCGGCCTCGAGGACGCCGTGAAGACCCGTCCGCCCTTCCTCGATGATCCGATGGTGAAGGCGTTCCGCGACGCCCGGGTCGCCTCCGGCAAGCCCGACGCGGTGCCCTTCCAGGAGTTCCAGAACGGCTACCTCGCCGACCTTGGCGGCAAGGTGCAGGCCTTCTCCAAGGATGGACAGCGCCTGGGCACCACGTGGCCCGGCGGGGACATGACCGCGGCGCCGACGCAGGACCCAGGGGGCGTCCAGCAGCCCACGGGCCCCTACGGCACCACCGGCCCGTTGAACGGGGACACCTCCTTCGGCAACGCGACGGTGCAAATGGGCACCTCCGCGAGCCACGGCGGCGCTGTGACCCGCCTCGTCTACGACGGCAAGGAGTACATCAACAACAAGGACCATGGCCGGCAGATGCAGGTGGCCTTCTCCCTGGACGGTTACAACGAGGCCCTGATGCCCACCGAGGCGGGGAGCCACCGGAACGGCACGGAGCCCATTTCCACGACGCAGGTGGTGGGCTACGGCGCGCAGCCGGGCCACATGACCAGCACCGTGCATCCCGCCTACTGGCTGGAGCCGGGAGAGGAGGCGGGCCCGTACAACGGCGTTTCCCACGCCAAGAACACGACCCTGGTCTCCGAGGATCTCATCACCAAGGACATCACCGTCGGCGTGGGCGGTCACGACAACGTCATCCAGTACGACAGCCACATCCACCTCGCCGCGCCCCACGACACAGCCTACGTCGAGGCCCCCACCACCTACGTCAACCGCGAGTTCGAGAAGCACTACCGCTTCGACCCGGCGACGGGCGAGTCGCGCGAGTACCCCCGGGTGCACTCGGAGGACCCGACGCCGGGCGGCTTCAAGGATGAGGCGGGCAACGTGCCGCTCATCGTCGCCACGGAGGACGGCAAGCATGCCATGGCCATCTGGTCGCCGGACGAGGCGCTGCCGGACCTCCAGTACCGCCTGCACCAGTTCGACCTCAACAACCCCACGGACGACTGCTCCAAGCTCAGCGTCACCTTCGGGATGTCGGGCGGCGTGCCGGAGGACATCAAGACGCGGAGCTACGTCATCGTCGGCACCGTGGAGGAGGTGAAGGCCCGGCTCGCGGAGCTGTACAATCAGAACCCCACCGGCGTGGAGCGCAAGTGGCCGGAGGACATGCGCTGACCGAAGCGGGTGTCGAGAGGAGGTCGTCCATGCATCGCGGTTCCTGCTTGTGCGGCGCGGTCCGCTTCACCGTGGAGGGCGAGCTGCCCGCCCCTGACGCCTGCCACTGCACCCGGTGTCGCAAGCACTCGGGCCACTACTTCGTCTCGACCGACGTGCCGCGCTCCGCCGTCACGATCGAGGGCGCGGACAAGGTCGGCTGGTTCCAGTCGTCCGAGAAGGCGCGTCGCGGGTTCTGCTCTGTCTGCGGCTCGTCGCTGTTCTGGGATCCGCTTCAACGCGATTGGATGGGAATCGCGTTGGGAGCCTTCGACACGCCTACCCACACCCGCATCGCCGTCCATGTCTACATGGCCAACAAGGGCGACTATTACGACGTGGCGGACGGGGTGCCGCGGTTCGACACGATCCCGCCAAAGTAGGTTCCCGCGGACGCCATGGGAACCGCCTTTAGCGGGAGGCCGCGATCCCCTTCAGGATGAGATCGATGCCGGCCAGGAACTCGGCGAGGTCATCGTGCCCGGGCAGTTGGGCGGCGAGCTTGCGGGTGAACGGATACTCATTCGCGTCGAGCTCCTTCCACCGGGCCGACACCGTGTTGAGGAACTCAACGCGGTCCACGGACGGATCGAGCATGCGGCCGTTCGCGGCATTCTGGATGCTCACGCCGACGATGTAGCTCATCAGCGTCGACCCCGCCGTGAACCAGGCTCTGTCTGAAAGCCCCATCGCCTGGAACTGGTGCCCGATGCGCTCGAAGATCCGCAGCATCGGAGACTCCCACGGGGCGCGAGAGAGCTGCGCGCCCACCCACGGATGCGCATCGACCGTCTCGAACACCGCGACGGCGAGCCCGCGAAGCGATTCCTGGGGCGTGGCGGAGGCGGGGACTTCGGGCATCGCGCGGGCGACGACGACGTCGGCAGCGGCGTTCGCCCCGAGGTGCCGCGCGGCGAACTGCGGCGCATCCTCCTCGACTCGCTGCCTGACGGCACCGTGCAGTGGGGACGCAAGGTCACGTCTATCCGCTCGCTCGGCGGCGGGCAGCACACGCTGACGTTCGCGGATGGGGCGAGCGTGACGGCGAGCCTCGTGGTGGGCGCGGACGGCGCCTGGTCGAAGGTCCGGCCGCTGCTGTCCGACGCGAAGCCCGCGTATGTCGGCACCTCGTTCGTCGAGACCTACCTGCTCGACGCCGACGCACGCCACCCGGCCAGCGCGAAGCTCGTCGGAGGAGGAGCCCTCTACGTCCTCGCACCCAGCAAGGCCATCCTCGCCCACCGCGAGCCCCACGGCGTCCTGCACACCTACGTCGCGCTCAGCCGGCCGCAGGAGTGGTTCACGGACATCGACTTCTCCGACCCGAAGGAGGTGAAGGCTCGAGTCGCGGCGGAGTTCGACGGCTGGGCGCCAGAGCTCACCGCGCTGATCACCGACGGTGAGACAGCCCCCGTCCTCCGGAAGATCCATGCGCTCCCGCCAGGACATCGGTGGACTCACGTGCCCGGTGTGACACTGCTCGGCGACGCCGCGCATCTGAACCCGCCCGACGGTGAGGGCGCGAACCTCGCGATGTACGACGGCGCCGAGCTGGGCAAGGCCCTGGCCGCGCACCGGGGCGACTTCGATGCCGCGGTCGCCGAGTACGAGGAGGCCATGTTCCTGAGGAGCGTGGATGCCTCAGCCGAGGCCGCGAGGATCCACACGCTCTGCTTCAACGATGACAACGCACCGCATGGGCTGATCAACCTGCTGACCGGCGGCGCCGCACCGGTCCGGGAGAGCACGTCATCCCGCGGGCAGTCCTGATGCCTGAGGTGCCGTGTCATTCCGGAAGTCTTGGGTTCCACCTGGGCTACGGGATGAAGGTCGGGAGAGCCCGCCCCTTCATCCAGGCGTCCATCATCCCGTCCTCGAGCAGTTTCCCGACGACGTGGTAGCGCGACACCATCGCCGGGGAGGTGAGCGCGTCCTCGCAGACGACCTTGGCTTCGCCCAGGTAGGACGAGTGACACATCCAAACCTTCGCGCTGTCGTTCCAGAGGAGCCCGACGTGGTAGTCGAGTCCGACGACGTAGAGCCCGGCACCGGCGCTCCTCAACCGGTCGACGACTTCGGACACAGGACGGTCGCGAAACCGCCAGGTCTTCAGCGCGGGTGCCAGCGTCTTCACGATGTGCTCGGCGGGCTGTTGGGCCATCCGTACGCGCTCGATTCGGAAGCCCGCGTCCCGCAGTACGGTGGAGACGAAGTAGCCACAGGCAATGCTCCCTGTTCCGGGAGTCTGGCTGTGGCCGTAGAAATCCCAGGGCGTGCCGTACCAGGCCGGCATCAGCTGCCGGGTGATGGCATCGAGCACGGTTGAACGGGCCTCGTCCCGCAGGGATGTGCGCTTGACGCCGGGCTGGTGCCACCGTGTGCCGAAGTCCTGTCGTCGGGCCTCCAACCCGGCGACCACCTCGGCATAGGGACGCTCTGGACTTGGGGGCTCGGGCTCCGCGTCGACAGGGGTCAGGGCGAGGAGCAGCAGGATGGGGACCATGCGCCTGTGGACGTCTGGGCCCGCACGGGGGTTCCCTGTGAGATGAATCAGAGCCGGCGCAGGAACGCGATCAAGTCGCTCTTCTGTTCAGGAGTGAGGGACTCCGGTGGGCCCTGAAGCATCCCGTCAAAGGAGTTCGAGCGCGACAGCGAAACCAGGGTCTGGGTGGGCGAGGGGCTCGCTGCGGACGGTCGCGGCATCCATGCGCCTGTGACTCGCGAGCAGGCCCGCCGCTTGCGCGTCTCCGGAAAGGATGTGGCCGTGGCCGCCATCGACGCCGACAGGGCCCACGGCAATGAGCGCGAGGCGCAGATGGCCCAGCACCTGCTGAACGCCCGATCGGAGCGTCCCCAGGCCTGGACGCTGGTCCTCACGGGCAGCGTCCACGCGCGCACCACGGAGGCGAGCTGGGATGGCGACTTCGAGCCCATGGGCGCTCGCGTGGCACGTGTCCTGCCCTCGGTGCGTGTCCTGGACGTGGGCTTCCAGCGAGGCACCCAGTTCGCCTGCCGCTACAACGTCTGGAACGAGGGCGTGGAGTGCAACGTCTTCGGCATCAGCCCGGCGCTCGAGGCATGGCAGTCCTCCAAGCAGGCCGAGGGACTGAAGCTCTTCACGTCCCAGCAGCCTGACGGATTCCATGGCCGGCTCTACCTGGGTTCTCTGACCGCATCGCCGCCCGCGCTCACCACCGTCAACCCCGTGCCCTCGGGGCCTCGATGAAACTCCCGGAACGACTGACAGGTCTCAGCGCGGGAGGGAGCTCCTCGCGCCGATAGAGGCGAGGCTGGTGGCGCGTCCGACACGGGGAGCCTACCCTGCTGCCTCGGCGCTCTGCTCCTGCGCGAGGAGGATCAGCTTGGCGCGGCTGGGCACGGCCAGCTTGACGAAGACCCGCTTCAGGTGCGTCTTCAACGTGTTCAGCGAGCTTCCCATGTCCTCCGCGATGGTTCGGTTGTCCCAACCATTCAAGACGCGCTGAACCACGTCCAGCTCGCGAGGGGTGAGCCGCTTGCGCCACTCGGTGGGTACCTGAACGCTGTGAGACACCTCCTGGAACAACAGCGCCCAGGGCGTTCTCCCGGGATGGGCTGGCAACGGGAGGAACGTCACCTTCAAGCTCCGCCCCAGCCGCCGGAACGTCAGGACGTCCTGCCCGGCGAGCATCCGCTGTCCGGAGCGGCTGAGCCGCTCCAAGGCGTCCAGGAGGACCTGGGGCAGGCCGAAGCGGCCACAGGGCTCATCCGGGAACCAGCGATGGAGCAGCGCCGTGGAGCGGGGCGTGCGCATCAGCTCGATGGCCGGTGGGCTCAGCACGATGCTCTCGAGCCCTGTATGGCGGAAGAGCTGGTCCAGGAGGTCTCCCTGACGGACCAGGTCTCCCAGCATGAGACAGTTGCGAACCGTTCTGGCCAGGATGGGCGTCAGGCGTTGAAGAAAGGCCTGCTCCTGCTCCGAGAAGGCCTTCCGGTTCTCCCGGTACAGGGTGAAGCCGCTGTGCCAGCCCAGCCCCATGTCCAGTGACACAGACAGGATGCGCTCCACCGGCATGTGCATCTCCCGGCAGTGCGCATACATGGCGCTGTTCCGCATCGCCTGGCGCGACAGCATCTCGGACTCCCGCAGCACGGTGTTGGGCTGCTGGACCACCGCGGCGCTCACGAAGCACTCGTGTGAAATCTCCGGGTAGCGGTCAAAGAAGACCTGGGGCATGTCCTGGATCATGGGCCAGTCGTATTGGCCGGGCTCACCGGGTCTGGACACGCAGAGCCCGCCAAAGTCCGCGGCCAGCACGCGCGACAGAATCCTGTGG
Organism: Corallococcus sp. AB018; assembly: GCF_003986945.1. NCBI lineage: Bacteria > Pseudomonadati > Myxococcota > Myxococcia > Myxococcales > Myxococcaceae > Corallococcus > Corallococcus sp. AB018. The sequence goes on from NZ_RAWR01000004.1 coordinate 66,026, forward strand.
GACTCGGAGAAGACCTCTTTCATGTCGAGTGAGCTGGTCAGCGCTGTCATGACATCCAACAGCACCTGCTCCCGCTGCATGGAATCCGGCTGGCCCTTCACGCGCATGACTTTCCTCCACGTCTGGATTCAAGCGTAAGCACGACGTTTGGGATGGTTTTACCATGCGGGACAGCGTCACCCCTATGGGTGATGCCCGCTTTCAACGGGTTCCCGTACTTTCCGCGAGCTCCGTCGTCGAGTGGAACTCATGCGAATGCCAGTGACTGAACCGAGCTTGCCCGTGGGCCGGTGCTCACGGTGGTAACCCCGCTGTACGCCAAGGAGAGAGTCAATGCGCAATCAACTGTTTGCATGCATTCTGGCTGTCAGTGTCTTTCTGGTTGGAGGCAAGGCCGAAGCCCTTCCCGGCGGTTGGCACATGGGGGAGACGGGCAACAGAGTCATCCTCTACGATCAAAATCACGAGGCTGTCTGGGCTGGCTACTTCGATGAGGAAGGGAAGTGGCACGAGTCGACCTACACGCCCAGGGGCGACAGCTCGGGGGGCCAGGGCGAAACGATGGGCGACATCAATAGCTCGGCGGACTACGTCTTGGTGAACATCACGAGAAGGGTGGGAGGGATCGTCGTCTTTGACCCCACGAAGCGTGTGGTCGTCTTCGAGGTCCGTGGCGGTGTGGCGGCTGGGACAACCGTCAGGATTCCCGCGAACAGACTCAGCGACACCGTGCAACTGGTGGCCGCGGTCGACGACAAGGGGGCGGCACTCGACGTTGCGTTCTTCAAACGGGCGGTCTCCTGCGGCAGCAGGTCCTTCTGGGTCAGTCGCTAGCCCTCCGCGCAGTCAGCGCCCGGAGCTTCTCGGCTCCGGGCGTCCTGGATGGATGCCGGGTCTACAATGTGGGAAGAGTGCGGCCTACCCGAACGGCTCCCGGTGGATGACGCCGGGCCCTGCATCGGGTGGGAGCGTGCCATGTCGATTCCAGGAGCGATCGCTGTGTACACCTCGGGCTCGCACCCAGTGCCTCCCGTCGAGCAGGGTGCCATGGCAAGCACCCAAGTGGTGCGTTCACCGCTTGAGAGCGCCCTCCACTGGGTGGACACCCAGCAGCGTCCGGACGGCGCTCTCTCCATCACGTTCCGGGTGGTCACCTTTGAAGAGGAGGTGCTCACCCAAGTGGAGGAGCAGGAGTGGAATGCCGTGCCACCCTCCGCACGACTGGAGCCGGAACGTGTCCGGCACTTCCTCGGAGCGCTCGTCGAGGTGGTGAGCGAGGATTCGAGGCGGCTTGAATCGTCTTGGATTTCCGAACAGGACTCCCTGCGTCGTTCCGGGGCAAGGCAGCGTGAGAGCTTCGCGCGAGTCCTGAGGGCGCACGTGGCTCGCGACTTCGGCTCCGATAGCGGAGACTGACGCATGCACGAGTACGATTTGATCGCGGACTGGTATGCATCCCACCGCGCGGGCCCCATGGGCGTCCCGGAAGTGACGGCGCTCGCAGTCTCACTGCCGGCCGGTGCCTCGGTGCTGGACGTCGGCTGCGGCACGGGACTGCCGCTGACGCGGGTGCTGCTGGAGCATGGCTGCCATGTGATGGGCGTGGATAGCTCCCGCGAGTTGCTGGCGCGGTTTCAAGCGAACTTCCCCCACGTGCCGGTGAAGTGCGCGCCCATCCAGTCCTGTGAGCTTCAGGAGCAGGCGTTCGATGCCGCCATCGCGTGGGGCGTCTTGTTCCACCTGCGCCACGAAGAGCAGGAACAGGCAATCACCCATATCGCGCGGGCATTGAAACCTGGCGCCGCGTTCCTCTTCACCTCGGGCGACGCCCACGGCTCCATCGACGGCGAGCCGATGAATGGCGTCCCGTTCCGCTATCACTCGTACAGCGTCGACGGGTATCGCGACCTGCTGCGCGCGCACGGGCTCTCGCTGGAAGCGACGCACACGGACCCGGGCGGGAACGCCTACTACCTGTCGCGCAAGACGGGATCGGGCGGCTGAACGCCATCCGCGACGCACCGGCCGGAGGCGTTTGGATTGCGCCGTCCTGGGGAGTGAGCCGCGGACTGGCGCACGCTGCGTGCGGCAAGGCAGCCCCGCACGCGCTGTCGATGTTGCGACCTCCGGCGCGGTCCCGCTCATGCGTTGGCGGTCGCGCGCAGCGCCGCGAGGAATTGCTGCACGACCGGCGAGCCCGCCTGGCCGTCATACACGAATTCGACGTCGAAGCGGCCGTCGAGTTCGTCAAGCGCGACCAGTCGCACCGTGCTCGGGCACGTCGATGAAGTGCTCTCCGGCACGAACGCGTAGCCCATTCCAGCCGCGACGAGCCCGATGAGCGTCGGGATGTCGCTGCCGACCTGCGCGATGCGAGGCGTGAAGCCAGCCCGCCGGCACTGCTCGAGCAAGAACCGGTGATTCGCGGCGGACCGGAGCGGGTCGAACCAGACAAACGGCGCGCCTGCGAGTTCGGCCAGTTGACGGGGGGCGCGGAAGCGCTGGCCCGGCGTGGATAGCATCGCGAGCACGAACCGGTCGCGTAGCAGCCGCGTGCCTGACAGATGCGGCGCCTCGTCCTGCCGCCACGCCATGATGCCGCCATCAAGGTCGCCGTGTGCGATCGCGGTCGCCTGCTCGGCCGACAGCATTGGCGAGATGGACAGCATCACGTCCGGGCAGGCGTTCCGGAAGGCCTTGAGAACGTTCGACACCACAGGCAATGGGAAATAGTTCGGCAGCACGCCGAGACGCAGCTCGCCGAGTTGGCCAGCCGCGCTGCGCAGCGCACGTTCGCGGCTGCCCTGCAGCTCGGCGAGCATGCGCGTAGCGTCCTGCAGGAAGCTCACGCCGGCCGCGGTGAGCGCGATGCCCGTCGAGCGGCGGATCAACAGCGGGGTGCCGATCGCCTCCTCAAGCTCGCGGAGCTGGCGGGAAAGCGCGGGTTGCACAATCCCGATTGCGCGGGCGCCGGCCATCACACTGCCGGCTTCGGCGACCGCCACGAAGTAGCGTAGATGGCGCAACTCGACCTGTCGCATGCAGTGTCTGTCCGTTCCGTGGGTATGCCTGGGAGGTATAGCATGCTGCATTGAATGGTATTGGGAGGTATGGGTGGCCCGGTCTAGGTTGGCCTGCGTCGTGACACCTGTCCGCGCGTCGCGGACGTTTGCCGCACTTCTTCGCATGCCACTCCATATCCAGACTCCCTACCTCCGTTCGCAAGCCGCGTCCCGCCGGCTCGGCAAAGACGTCCTGCTCAAGCTCGAGGCGATGCAGCCGTCCGGGTCGTTCAAGCTGCGCGGCGTCGGTGCGGTATGCGACGCGCGGCGCGCGGCAGGCGCCCGTCGTTTCGTGTCGTCTTCGGGCGGCAACGCGGGCATTGCGGTCGCCTATTCCGGTCGCGAGCTCGGCGTGCCCGTGCTCGTCGTTGTTCCGGAGAGCACGTCCGCGCGCGCACGCGAGCTGATCCGTCTCGAAGGCGCGGAGTTGATCGTCCACGGCGCTTCGTGGGCAGAGGCGAACACGTTCGCGCAATCCGTGATCGGCTCGCACGACGCGTTCGTGCATCCCTTCGACGATCCCGTGCTGTGGCAGGGCCATTCAACGATGATCGACGAGATGGCGGCAGCCGGACCGAAACCGGACGCAGTCGTGCTTGCGGTTGGCGGCGGCGGGTTGCTGTGCGGCGTGCTCGAAGGGATGGCGCGCAACGGTTGGGGCGATGTGCCGGTCGTCGCGGCCGAGACCCAGGGCGCGGACTGCTATGCGCGTTCGGTCGCGCAGGGGCGACCTGTCGAATTGCCAGGGATTTCGAGCGTCGCCACGTCGCTCGGCGCGAAGAGGCCTTGTGACGCCGCGGTTGAGTGGGCGACGCGCCACGCGGTCGACACCATCGTTGTGTCCGATGCGGCCGCAGTGGCGGCCTCCCTGCGGTTTCTCGACGAACACCGGATTCTGGTGGAGCCCGCGTGCGGGGCCGCACTGGCCGCGCTCGACTCGGCGTCGCCGGCGCTTGCCGCCGCGTCACGCATCGCGGTGATCGTCTGCGGTGGCGTCACGGCTACGGTTGAGCATCTGCGGGCATTGGGCGGCCGGGAGCGATGAAACGGTGGAGCCCTCTTCGGGGGATGTCACATCCCGCGGAGGACCGGTGTCTTCAGGCCGACGGCACCCGATGCTGACACCGGAGAAGACATGACCTCGACCAGGATTCCCCCGAAGGAGCTCACCGGACTCCATGGCGCCATGGCGAAGTTGTTCGCCAGCCGGACGTTCGGCCGGGTCCCCAAGTCACTTGGCGTGATGTGGCACCACCTGCCGGTGCTCAAGGCCAGCATGGGCTTCGGGCAGAAGCTCCAGAAGTGGGACCAGTGCGATGAGAGCCTGAAGTCGTATGCGCACATGGTGGTGGCTTCGCTGGTGGGCTGCTCGTTCTGTCTGGACTTCAACTACTTCATGGCCCACAACCAGGGGTTGGACGTCGCCAAGGCGCGGGAGATTCCGCGGTGGCGGGAGTCGGCCGTGTTCACCTCCCTGGAACGGGAGGTGCTGGAGTATGCCGAGGCGGTGAGCCAGACGCCCCCCACGGTGACGGATGAGATGGTCGCGAGCCTGCGGGCGCAGCTGGGGGCCGCGGCGCTCATCGAGCTCACCACGGTCATTGGGTTCGCCAACCTGACGACCCGCTCCAACACCGCCCTGGGCATCGAGTCGGAGGGCTTCGCCGCCTCGTGTGGGCTGAAGCCGATGGCCCAGCCGAGCGCAAGGCCGGGGGAGGCGTCCACGTCATGACGTCCTCTCCCGATGCGGCCGGCGCTCCGCCAGGCTCGGAGGACCTCTTCGTCACCCAGCGCAGCCTGCTCTTCACGATCGCGTACGAGATGCTCGGCTCCGCGGCCGACGCCGAGGACGTCGTGCAGGAGACCTGGCTGCGGTGGGCGGACATCGGTGATGCAAGCCGGGCGGAGGTGCGCGACCCGCGCAGCTACCTGGTCCGGATCGTCACCCGCCAGGCGCTCAACCGGCTGCGCACGCTCACCCGCCGCAAGGAGGAGTACGTCGGCCAATGGCTGCCCGAGCCGCTGCTCACCAGCCCCGACGTCGCCGAGGACCTCGCGCTCGCGGAGAGCGTTTCCATCGCGATGCTCACCGTGCTGGAGACCCTGACTCCGGCCGAGCGGGTGGTGTTCGTGCTCCGGGAGGTCTTCGACGTGCCGTACGACGAGATTGCCCCGGCGCTCGACAAGACGCCCGCCGCCGTCCGGCAGATTGCCCACCGGGCGCGGGAGCACGTGGCCGCGCGTCGACCCCGGATGCAGGTCGGCCGGGCAGAGCAGCAGGCGGTCCTGGAGCGGTTCATGGCCGCGGTCAACTCCGGCGATTTGAAGAGCCTGCTCGACGTGCTCGCGCCCAACGTGGTGCTGGTCGCGGACGGCGGCGGCGTGGTGACTGCGGTCCGGACCCCGATTGTCGGCGGCGATCGCGTGGCCCGGCTCCTGTCCCGCTTCCCCACGCTCGCGCCTGGCGCCCGGATCGCGACCATGTGGCTCAACGGAGCGCCCTCGCTCCGTGTCGACATCGATGGAAACCTCGACACAGCAATCAGCGTCGTCGTCGAGAGCGGCCGGATTACCCGGATCTATGCCATGCGCAACCCTCAAAAGATGGGCCGGCTCGGCGAGCAGGTGATGCTGAGCCGGTAGCGGTCCGAGGCCTAGCTTGCATGCGTCGCCTTCTCGAAGCGGCGATCCGGCACCAGCCACATCATCGCGGCCAGCACATAGATTGCCTCGGAGAAATGCCCGTTGAAGAAGGCGCTGACGATGCCGGCCAGATAGAAGAGCGGTGAAATCTTGCCCTTGAAATCGCGCCCGACCGCCAGGGCCAGTGCCGACTGCTGGCCTTGCATCACCACCAGGCGGGTTTGCAGCAGCCTCCAGGCGAAGGCGCTCATCAGGAGCACGAAACCATAGAGCGCCAGCGGCACGGCCGAGAAATGGTTTTCGCCCATCCAGCCGGTGGCGAAGGGGATCAGCGACAGCCAGAACAACAAGTACAGGTTCGCCCACAGCACGCCGCCGGTGACATGGGTGATGGTGTGCAGGAGGTGATGGTGGTTGTTCCAGTAGATGCCGATGTAGATGAAGCTGAGCACATAGCTGAGGAAGACAGGGATCAGCGGCCGCAGGTCGGCCAGTTGGCTGCCGTGCGGTACCCTGAGCTCCAGCACCATGATGGTGATGATGATGGCGATGACGCCGTCGCTGAACGCTTCCAGCCGGTGCTTGTCCATGCTGCCCCCCATGCACGCTTCGAGTCCGCTGGCCCAGGATAGGCGGAATGGGGGCCCGCTCGCATGCGGTCAGGTCCGCTCTGCAAGATGGTTCAAGGTGTCCATGTCCTCCGCGCTCAAGGTGAGCTCCGCACTGGCGAGGTTCTCCCGGAGGTGTGTGATTGACGACGTACCCGGGATGAGAAGCACGTTGGGGGACCGGTGCAGGAGCCAGGCCAGCGCCACCTGCATCGGTGTCGCGCCCAACCGCGCGGCCACGTCGTTCAGCGCGCTCGACTGCAGCGGCGTGAAACCGCCCAGCGGGTAGAACGGCACGTAGGCCGTACCCGTGGCGGCGAGCTGGTCGAGCAGGGCGTCGTCACTCCGGTGCGCCAGGTTGTAGTGGTTCTGCACGCAGACGATCTCGGCGACCTTGCGGCCCTCGGCGACCTGCGTCGGCGTGACGTTGCTCAAGCCGATGTGGCGGATGAGGCCTCGCTGCTGAAGCTCCGCGAGCGCGGTGAGCGGCGCCTCGATGGAGCCTTCCACCGGGCCCGCGGCGCTGAACATCGCACGGAAGTTCACGACATCGAGCACCTCGAGCCCGAGATTGCGCAGGTTGTCGTGGACCGCGCGTTCGAGGTCAGCGGGGGAGAACGCGGGCTCCCACGAACCGTTGGGCCCGCGGACCGCGCCGACCTTCGTGGCGATCACCAGACCATCGCGATACGGGTGCAGCGCCTCACGGATGAGCTGGTTGGTCACGTGGGGGCCGTAGATGTCACTGGTGTCCAGATGGTCGACGCCCTGGGCGATGGCCTCTTGCAGCACCGCGACTGCCGCCTTGCGGTCCCTGGGCGGGCCGAAGACGCCGGGGCCGGAGAGCTGCATCGCGCCGTAACCCACGCGGCGAACGGTGTGTGTGCCAATGCGATAGCTGTTGGAGATGTGATGGTGGGCCACGGCGAGGCTCCTTCGTTGTTCGAGGTTTCCCACTCGTTTACGCAAGGAATCACTGCGCGACTATCGGTGGCAATCCGCACAGGTCGTGCGAAAATCCGCACGGTGATGGATGACCTCTCTGATCTCACGGCGTTCCTGGCGGTCGCTCGCGAGGGCGGCTTCCGCAGCGCGGCTCGCGCGTCGGGCACGAGCGCCTCCCGTTTGGGTGATGCGATCCGCCGCCTCGAGTCCCGTCTGGGCGTTCGCCTGCTCAACAGGAACACGCGCAGCGTGACGCCGACGGACGCGGGGGCGCGTTTGCTCGAACGGCTCACGCCAGCGCTGGGGGAAGTGCGGTCCGCACTGGACGTGGTGAACACCTTCCGTGACCGGCCCGCGGGGCGCTTGAGGCTCAATGTGCCCATCGCCGCCGCGCGCCTCATCCTCCCTCGCATCGTGCAGCCGTTCCTCGCGAAGTACCCCGACATCTCCATGGAGGTGACCGCCGAAGAGAGGCTCATCGACGTGGTCGCGGAAGGCTATGACGCCGGGATCCGCTACGAGGAGCGACTCGAGCAGGACATGGTGGCGGTGCCCATCGGGCCACGCACGCAGCGTTACGCGGCTGCCGCCTCGCCCGCATACCTCGAGCGTCGGGGCCGACCGAAGCATCCTCGCGAGCTGCTCGAACACGACTGCCTGCGCGGGCGTTTGCTGAGCGGACCGGTGTATGCGTGGGAGTTTGAGCGTCGTGGAGAGACGATCCACGTCGAACCCAAGGGGCCGCTGCTCTTCAGCCTCAACACGAGCACCGACCTCGCCGTGGAGTCCGCGGTCGCGGGCGGTGGAATCGTCTATCTGTTGGAGGACTGGTTGCGCCCGTACATGGACCGGGGAGAACTGGAGCCCGTGCTCGAACGGTGGTGGCCGAGCTTCTCGGGGCCCTTCCTCTACTATTCAGGCCGGAAGCACCTGCCGGTGCCGCTGCGCACGTTCGTCGACTTCATCAAGTCGACACCGTGGAGCTGACATTCAAGACAGTCGCTGGCGGCCTGGAGGCCTGGCGCGAGGCTGCGCGGCGCGCCGTTCTTCCGGAGCCGCCTCGCCAACGTCGAGGTGCGTCCGCAGCCAGTGTGCCATGGCTTCCGCCTGCTCCTCGCGGAGGAAGGAGTCGATGGTTTCCCGGCGCGCTTCGCCGTCGGCGGTGACGTGTTCGAGCGTGAGAGGGTAGCGGTTGACGCTTCCCCGTTGGTTCCCGCGAACCGGCGGGTCGACGCGGATCGCCCGCACGTCGCGCCACCGTAGGTCGAGCCGGTGCTTCCGTCCGGAGACGGGCGGCAGGGAAAGACTGCGCGCCTGGACGTGGAGGCGCAGATCGTAGCGCCCGGCCTTCCGCCATGCGCTCGACAGCCGTCCGGTGAGCACACCGCAGGCGATGACGACCCCCCAGGCCCCCACGCCCACGATCGCCGGTGCGTTGTGTCCCCCGGTGACTCCTCCGAGCACGCCGCAAAGGAAGGCGGATCCACCCAAGGCCAGGAACACCCAGATGGTGGTCCCCATCTCCGTGAGCGTCACGCACTCGCTGCCGTCCTCCCGGACGAAGGTGGGCACGTGCGGCGGCTCTGGCCTCCAGCTTCGCGACACCATGATCCACGGCCAGATCGCCAGCAGATTGAAGGGCAGCAGGAACATGAGCATGAACAGCTCCGCGCTCCCGGGGCCCGGCTGCAACACCGCCTCCGATGGCTGAGCGGGGCGGTAGTACACGGGGATGCTGGCCCCCACGGGGTAGCGCGTCACCAGCGCCTCCACGGGCTCGAGGTCCCCCGTACTCCATGAGTACAAGCGGCGCTTGCCGCCCTCATGGGACTGTCCGGCGACGGAGTAGGTGTAGGCCAGCTTCAGGCGATAGGTGGTGCTCTTGTTCGAGCGCACCGTCTCCACCTCGCTCCGGGTGATGGTGCCCTGCACGGTCGGCCAGCTCGAGGACTGCGCCTGGAGGACCGCGGTGGATACGACAAAGAAATCCACGGCCAACATGCCGGCTGTCAGCGGCAACAGGACCAGGAGCCACAAGGCGGAGGATGTCGCGCGAGATGACATGGCCCCAATCTACAGGGTGGCTCCGGAATGAACGAAGCGGCCTCTCCTTGACGCACTCCTGATGCCGCGAACAAATTCTGGCCGGGCACAGCGCCTTCCCATGGGCGGTCGAAGACGAGGGGTTCTCGGTGCGCATCCTGAAATGGCTCGTTGGTGGCGTGGCCTTGTTGCTGGGCGGGGCGTTCGTCTGGGGCAGGCAGCGGGTGTCGCGGGCGTGCGCGGCACGTGTCGAGGCCCTGGCGCCGTGCGCGGCGAACCAGCTCATCACCGGCGGGCCCCATGAGGAGAAGCTCACCGGAGGCACGCTGATGGCGGAGTTCCATGCGCGCCGGCCATTCGTGCCATTCGCCAATGCCTCAGGCGCAGCCTGATCGAGGACAGACCGTGGAAATCCGACACCTCTCCGCCCCCGCCTGGTCGGCGTTCAAGGCCTGGCTGCTCAAGTTGCACGGCGTTCCCATCTCCCACCTCCGGCTCCTGACCGGCGGCTGTCCGGCGGAGGAACTGCCCGCGCTCGCGAAGGAGCTCAAGCGCGTGCGGGCCGACTTCAAGAAGCGCCCCAACGAGGTCTCGGCCCCCGCGGATGAGCGCCTCCGGAAGGACTACGCGGCGCTCGGTGTGCCCTGGTCCGCGTGGAGCGAGGTGGCGAGCGAGGTCCAGCGCGACCTGAAGCGCAAACGGTACGCGCGCTGGACGGGGGCGGATGCGCTCGAGTTTCCCGAGGGGCCTCCCGCCGGGGACCTGGTGACCGTCTTGTTGTTCGGAGGCGTGGAGCAGGCGCGAGCCCATCTGCTGCGCCGCGCGTCGCTCGCCGCGGGCTCGCTGGAGGCGCTGTGGTGCCGCTGGCTGGCGGGTGAGCCGCTCGAACCCGAGACGCTGCGCTCGTTCGCGGGCGCGCCGGAGCAACTCGCGGAGCCCCTCTACACTCCAGGCATCGAGGAGGTGCTGCCGCTGTTCTTCGTCGAGCCCGACCCCGCACGCGCCGAGCGGGCGCTGGAGGTCGCCTCGGCCCAGATGGGCTCGTCCTGGTCGCAACCGTTGATGGACTTCCTGCGCTCCCTGCTCGGCTTGTGGCGTCAGGACACTCCGGTGGAGGAGGTGAGGGCGCGCTTCGATGCGTATGTCGCGACCGTCCCGCCCTCCGATGTCGCCCATCTGACCGCGCCCGCCTATCTGTATGGCCGATACATCGAGGCACTCCCTCCGCACGCGCTGCTGGAACAGGTGGGCTCGCGTCTCGAGCGCATCGCCGTGCCGGCCAGGGTCGCCGATGTCCCGCCCGTCATGGAGGCCCTCGCCGCGCTCGAGGAGCTGACGGCCCTGGGCCTGGGCCTCCGCGTGGAGCAGCGGCCCGGGGATGTCCTCCTCTCCGCCCAGGAGCCGGAGACTGGGGGAGGGGACGAGTTCTTGTAGCGCCGCCGTCTGCGATTGGCGTCAGCCGGAGCGGGTGGACTGTCGAGTTGATGCGATGCGCAGCGAGCACACTTCGAGAGTTGTCTTGAGGATAGAACGCATGGGGCCCCGTTGAGGGAGGCGGGCTGAACCCGTTCATCCACAACGTGGGGCCTGTATGCTTATCGAGGCGCGACATCTCCGGATGTCGCGCCTTTCCCTCAAGGAGCCCCATGTCCTTCTTCCGTCAGTTGTTCGCCGCGACCCTCCTCGCCGCCTCCGCGGAAGCCCCGAACGCGAGCCACGAGGAATCCTCCTCCAGCCAGGCCATGCTCGGCCCCATCTGTCATGAGAGCATTTGCGACACGGACCAGGACTGCCGGAACTCCTGCCCCAGCGCTCGCACCGCGACCTGCGTCCAGAACACCTGCGAGTTCACCTACACGGGCGGTGGCGGTGGCCCTGGTGGTCCGTTCTGCACCGAGCAGATCTGCACCGAGAACTGGGAGTGCAGCTGCAACGGCGTCGCGGGCTACTGCGGCTCGGACTGGACCTGCCACTTCTGACGCCGGGCTAGCGGCAAGCGAAACGCGTTACGCGGCAAGCGCCGGGCCGAACCATCGGGTCAGGGCCTCACGCAGACCCTGACCCGTGCCCTCCCCGACCCACGCGACGTGTCCGTCCGGTCGGATCAGCACCGCGACGGGCGCCGTGACCGAGCCGAGCACCGGGAGCTCCCACGCCCCCGTGTAGCGCGCAGCGACGCACCGAACCCGGTCCGCCCAGGGCGTGCCGTCGAGCGTGCCGGGCTCGCCCAGGTCGAGCAGCACCGGCCGCGCGTCGTGCAACAGGTGGAACACGCGCCGGGGGCCGTCGGCGGTGACCAGGTCGAGGTCCGGCATGCGGCGCCCGAGCAGCGGGTGTCCGTCGCCCAGGTCGTAGCGGACGTCCAGCCCCGACATCATCGCCGCGTATTCCTTGCGTGGCCCGTCCATCCGCAGCAACTCGGACAGCGACTCGCGCACGGCGTCCATGCGCGCGTCACCGCGGCTCAGCGCGGTCTGCGCCATGGTCTTGCGCAGCGCACGGGCCGCGACGGGGTGCCGCTCGGCCTGGTACGTGTCCAGCAGGTCCTCCGGTGAGACGCCGCGCACGACCTGGGCCAGCTTCCACCCCAGGTTCACGGCATCCTGCACGCCGAGGTTGAGCCCCTGTCCGCCCATGGGCGAATGCACGTGGGCCGCGTCGCCGGCCAGGAGCACCCGCCGGTCCCGGTAGGACGCTGCCTGCCGCGTCATGTCGGTGAACCTGGAGAGGTACGTGGCGCCGCGCAGGCCGTAGTCCGTCCCGTGGAGCGCGACGAGTCCCTCGCGCAGAGTCTCGAGGGTCGGCGCGTCGCCGGTGCAGACCTGCTCCTCTCTCAGCACGACGCCCACGCGTCCGTCCTCCAGCTTGCCCATGGCGTAGGTGCCCTTCTCGTCCCGGCGGATGCCGAACGTCGGCGCTCCGGTCATCTCGACCTCGGCGATGAGGTAGCTGATGGACGCGTCCCACCCCGGGAACCCGATGCCCGCCTGCTTGCGGACGAGGCTGCGACCCCCGTCGCACCCGACGAGGTACTTCGCCCGCAACGCACGGCCGTCGGACAGCGCGACGTCGACGCCGGTGTCGTCTTGCGCGAAGCCCGTCACCTCGCACCCACGGTAGATGGGCACCGCCAGCTGGGCCACCCACTCCGCCAGGATGCGCTCGAAGCGCTCCTGCAAGAGCGCGAGCCCATGGTTGTGGCGCGTCGGGAAGTCGCTGAGGTCCAGGGGCGCCTGCCCGAACGCGACGTTCTGGACCGCTTGCCCTTGCGAGGTGAAGCGCTCGACGACCCCGCGCTGGTCGAGCACCTCCAGGCTGCGCGCGTGCAGGCCGCGCGCGCGAGAGCCGGCGACCTCCTGACTGGCGCGACGCTCGACGATGGCCACGTCCACCTGCGCCAACGCCAGCTCCGCCGCCAGCATCAGCCCGGTCGGGCCTCCTCCTGCAATCACCACCGCGTGCTGCGTCACCCTGTCCGTGTGCATCTCTCCGACCTCCCGCTCGTGGACCGAAACGGGCGATGGTGGAGCATGGCCGGGGGGGCTTGCGGCAACACCCGGGGTCTGGCATTTGCTGGCTGTGGAAAGAGCGGAGAGGGCTGCCGAGGCGAACCCGAGCCCGTGCCCGAATCAGGGTGGCCGTGGTTTGCTTTCAACCCGTCCCTGCGGGGTTGGGCTTGTCATCAACTCCTCACACGCCACGGCCCACGCACGCTTGCCGGGGTAGAACGCCTCGTGGAGGTACGCCCAACCGTACCGTCTTCTACAGTCGCCCCGAGGCAGCAGCCTCCATGCCGCCAATCTGGCGGACGGTGGGGATATCCAGACCGTGAGCTCGGGCAGCGCCAGGAACCTGGGGCTGGCCTGGATGCCCGCGGAGTCGCCACGGCGCCCCTTCCGCTCCCCGAGGTTTGATTCTCTCGGGGAGTGGGGAGCGCGTGGCCTACGGATGCTTCACTCCGGCGTGACCTTGAGCAGCTTGCCGTTGGTGGCGTCGGTGAGCAGGTAGAGGGCGCCTTCGGGGCCCTGCACCACCTCGCGGATGCGCGCGTTCAGGTTCTTGAGGAGGTGCTCCTCGCCCACCACGCGGTCATTGCGCACCATGAGCCGCACCAGCGTCTGGGCGGCCAGGCCGCCGATGAACATGTTGTTCCGCCACTCGGGGAACAGGGTCCCGGAGTAGATGGCCATCCCGGAGGGCGCAATCACCGGGTCCCAGTAGTACACGGGCTGCTCCATGCCCGGAGCCTGGGTGCTCTGGTGGATGGGCGCGCCGGAGTACTCCTCGCCATACCCGATGGTGGGCCAGCCGTAGTCCTTGCCCGCCTCGGGGCGGTTCACTTCGTCACCTCCCTGCGGCCCCATCTCCACCGTCCACAGCCGGTTCTGGCTGTCGAGCGCCGCGGACAGGACGTTACGGTGACCGATGGACCAGATCTCCGGCTTCGCCTCCGGGTTGTTCAGGTACGGGTTGTCCTGGGGCACGCTGCCGTCGGGATTGATGCGGACGATCTTGCCGAAGTGGCTCTTCACGTCCTGGGCCTGGACACGGCCCGCGAGGATGGAGCGCTCCCCGAGCGTGACGAACAGCTTGCCGTCCGGGGTGAACACCATCCGTCCCCCGGAGTGCAGCGTCGACTCGAGCGTGGGCATCATGCGGAAGATGACCTGGACGTTCTCCACGCGAGGCTGCGCTCCGTCCACCAGCCGCGCGCGCGCCACCGCCAGCCCGTTGCCGCCCGTGCGGGGCTCGGTATAGGTCCAGTAGATGCGCCCGCTCTCGGCGTAGTCCGGGCCCACCTCCACGTCGAGCAAGCCGCCCTGACCGCGCGCGTCCACGGCGGGCAGGCCGCTGACGGCGGGGGACTTCGCGCCCTGCTGCGTGACGATGTAGAGCGAGCCGGTGGCCTTCTCCGTCACCAGCATGCGCTGGTCCGGCAGGAAGGCGATGGCCCAGGGGTTCCTGAAGCCCGAGGCAATCTCGGTGACCTGGAAGGGCGTCTTCGTCTGGATGGCGGGGACGCGCGTCTGCCCGGGGAAGGCCGGCGTGTTTTCAGGCACGTTGGGCGGGCCCCGCGGAACCGGGGGACCGCTGGGGAGCGGATCTTCCGGAACGCCCGCGTCTTCAGTGACGCCCGCGTCTTCAGTGACGCCCGCGTCTTCAGTGACGCCCGCGTCCTGTGGGGGAACGCCCGAGTCCTGCTGCGTGACGCCCGAGTCCTGGGGTGTGGGTTCTGGATCCTCCTGGCAACCGACCAGGAGGGTGGCGACGATGAGGGACGTTGTCAGGATGCGCATGCGACTCACTCCAGAGGGGGAAAAGGAGGAAGGGTCGAACATCTCGTTCTTCGGGTCGACTGGGAAGGGCGCGTTACGACGGGTGGTGGTGGTGGACATCCGACTGCGCGTCCCTACACTCCGCGGGCACTGCGACCCTTCGCGGGTCGGAAAGGACGAAGTGAAGACGATGAGGAACCCGCTTTTCGGCTGTATGGCCTCCGCGCTCATGACCCTGGCGGCGACGCCCGCGCTGGCTCAGCTCCAACTGCCGGCCCCCAGTCCCGCGGCGAAGGTGTCGCAGGCGGTGGGTGTCTCCGAAATCTCCGTCGAATATTCCAGCCCGGGAGTGAAGGGCCGGAAGGTCTGGGGCGAGCTGGTCCCCAATGACAAGGCGTGGCGCAGCGGCGCCAACGCGGCGACGAAGATTACCTTCAGCCACCCTGTCACCTTCGGCGACAAGGCCGTCCCGGCCGGTTCCTATGCCATCGTCAGCCTGCCCTCGCAGAAGGGCTGGAAGGTGATGCTGAACACGGACCTGGGCCTGTGGCGCGGCGCCGCGCCCTATGACGCCTCCAAGGACGTGGCCTCGGTGAGCGCCACCACCGCGGCGATTCCGGCGCGCGAGCGCCTGACGTACCTCTTCACCGACACCACGGACACCAGCACGCGGCTGGACCTGGAGTGGGAGAAGCTGCGCGTCTCCGTGCCCATCACGGTGGACACCGCCGCCTTCGCGAAGGCCAACATCGAGCAGGCGGAGAAGAGCGCGGCCAGCATGCACGCGAGCGCGGCCTCCTACCTGGCGGGCACCCCCCAGGACCTTCCCGCCGCGCTGAAGCACGCCGACGCGGCCGTGGCCGCCAACCCCACGTGGTACGCCCACTGGACCCGCGCGAACGTCCTGTCGCAGATGGGCAAGTACGCCGAGGCCCGCAAGGCCGCGCAGACCGCGTGGGACCTGGGGCAGAAGGACAAGAACTTCTACGCCCGTGATCAGGTCACCCAGTCGCTGGCGGAGTGGAAGAACAAGAAGTAGCCCGCTTTCGCTCCCGGGGCCCCTCAGCGACCGAGGGGCTCCGTGAGGAGCCGGCGGTAGAGCGCCTCGTAGCGGTCGATGGCGGGGGCCATCTGGAAGTGCTCCAGGACCCGCGCCCGCGCGCGGTGTGAGAAGCCCCGCCAGCGCTCCGCGTCCTCGACCAGCGTGAGCACGTGCCGGACCATGGCGGGGACATCCCCCAGCGGCGCCAGGAAGCCCGTCTCTCCGTGCGTGACAAGCTCTGGGATTCCGCCCAGGTCGCTGGCCACCACGGGAATGCCGCAGCTCAGCGCCTCCAGCGCGGCGAGCCCGAAGCTCTCCTGCTCGCTGGGGAGCAGGAAGACGTCGGAGGCGGCGAGCAGCTCCTCGAAGCGGTCCTGCTTGCCGAGGAACGCGACGCGGTCCTCCAGGCCCATCTCCCGCAGCATCCGTTCCGCGGGCGAGCGCTCTGGACCGTCTCCCACCATCACCAACCGGCAGGGGCGGCGGCGGTGGACTTCCTTGAAGATGGAGACCACGTCGACGATGCGCTTCACCGGCCGGAAGTTGGAGACGTGGATGAGCACCGGCTCGTGGTCTTGCAGGGCCGGGAAGAGCGCGCGCAGGCAGGCGCGGTCGCGCACCGGGGCGAAGCGCGCGGTGTCCGCGAAGTTGGCGATGACGTCGATGGGGACGCTCTCGGGGATGTCGAAGCCCCGCCACGTCGCGCGGCGCAGGTAGGCTGACGGCACCGTCACCGCGTCGCTGCGCATGATGGAGAAGCGCGTAATCGGCAGGTAGCTGGGGTCGATTCCCACCAGCGTGGTGTCCGTCCCGTGCAGCGTGGTGACGACGCGCGGCGCCCTGGGGCCCAGCACCTCGCGCGCCATCCACGCGGCGGTGGCGTGCGGCACCGCGTAGTGGACGTGCAGGATGTCCAGGCGCTCGTAGCTGGCGACCTCGATCATCTTGGAGGCCAGCGCGATGGGATAGGTGCTGGACTGCTGGAGCGCCGGGTAGTCGCTCTCCGTCACCTCGTGGAAGACGACCTTCCGGTTCGCGCCATGGAGGCGGACTGGCAGGTCCCGGGCGATGAAGTGGACGCGGTGGCCCCGGTCCGCCATCGCGAGGCCAATCTCCGTGGCGACCATGCCGCTGCCACCGAACGTCGGAAAGCAGGTGATGGCCACGTTGAGCGGGGCGTTCATGGGCGTGCTGGAAAGAACAGGGGGCGGGCGAAGCTATTCCTTCGGAAGTGGTCGAGCGGATCGGCCAGTCCCAGCGCCTCGCGGAGGATGTAGGGCTCGCCGTGGGTGACGCCAATCTGCGCGCCATGGAAGCGGTCCCGGGCCTCCAGCGAGGACAGCGACAGCGGTGAGCCCACCAGCGTGGGCGGAGCGTCCGGGCGGGGCATCACCTGGCTGGCGTAGCAGTGCACCGCCGCGAGCTTGCGCTCGTAGACGGCGGAGACGTCGATGATGACGCCAGGCTCGGCCAGGTGCCGCAGCGGATAGTAGAGGACCTGCCGCGGCGTGAAGGGCTCCTCGGCGGACTGCGCGTCGAACTTGCGCACGCCCGCGAAGAAGAGGGCGCGCGTCACCAGCGCGCTGGCCGCCTCGTGGTCCGGGTGTCGCTCCTGCTCCCAGGGCACGACGACCAGCTCCGGACGCAGGCGGCGCAGCGCCTCCACCACGCGGACCACGGCGGCGGTGCGGGCGCGCTCGGGCTCGGGCGTGTCGAAGCCCGCCCATGGATTGAGCCAGCCGTCTGGCAGCTCCAGGTTCTCCCGGTGGGCCAGCCCCAGCGCGCGGGTGGCGGCTTCTGTCTCCTCCGCGCGGGATTGCGGCGTGCCGCGCGAGCTCTTCTCGCCGCGCGTCAGGTCGACGATGCCGGTGCGGTAGCCGCGGGCGGCCATGCTCGCCATCAGCCCGCCGCAGAACAGCTCCACGTCATCCGGGTGTGGGCCAAACGCGAGGACGTCGATGTCGTAGGCGGTGCTGGTCGCGCTCATGGCGTCAGGTCCTTCGAGTCACCGGAGAAGGGGACACACGCGTCGAGCACCTGCTTCGTGAAGGCACGCGTCCCGATGCGGCAGGCGAAGTAGGGCAGCCCCAGGACACGCTCCTGGGGCGCGTCCTCCGGGAAGAGGAACGTGCGCAGGCGGTCCACCTGTCCGGCCGCCGTGGCATCGCGCCGGGCGAGCGCGCGGCGGTAGCGGCCCGTCAGCCGGGACACCGCGACCCGCACCGTGCCCTGGGTGCGGCGCAGCGCATCCTGGAGGCTTGCGTCCACCGCCGACACCTGTCCGGCGACGCGCTCCAGCTCGGAGGAGAATGCGTTGAAGAGGCGGGCCTCCAGGGACTCGGGTGTCTCCACCGGCTCCGGGGCATCCCGCGTGGCCAGCCGCGTGAGCAGCGTGTCGCGCGGCACGTTCACCTCATCCGGCTGGAGCCCCACCTTGCCGAGCCACCGGCGCGCGCGGTCATCGAGCACGCGGAAGCGGGCCCGGGGAATGGCGAGCGGCATCGGCTGGCCCGCGTGGGCGTAGAGCGGCGCCAGTTGCGCGAAGTAGGCCAGCTCGCCCGGGCCGCCGACATACGCCGCCGTGGGGAGCCAGGTGTCCTGGAGGAAGGGGCGCAGCAGCGCGGACGTGGTGAAGCGCAGCGGTTCACGCTCCAGGGCGGCGTGCAGCGCGTCCTGGGGGATGGCGCTGCCTTCCGGGTGGCCCACCAGACTCCAGGCGCCTGCTTCCGCCGGATCCAGCCGGTAGCGCGGGCCATCCAGCGCATCCGGTGAGAAGAAGCTGAGCGGCGAGCCGGGGCGGACATGGACCTGCACCGCGTAGCCCGCGCGGGTGAGCGCCTCCGCACGGGCCGCGAGCACCGCGGAGAGTGTTCCCGCTTCCCGGAGGGCGAAGCGATGCACGGGCGCGGCCAGTGGCGCCAGCCGTGCGTCTCTCGGGTCGAGGAAGACCAGGCCCTCGTCGGCGAAGAGGGACGACAGCACGTCGGTGAAGGCACCCGCGAGCGTGGCTTCGGGACGGTAGGCCTGCTCCAGCAGGGAGAGGAACTCCTCCGCGTGGGGCTCTGCTCCCAGCTCGGCGCGGAGGGTGGCCAGGGCAGGGAGGACGCTCGGGCCCAGGTGGCGGTGGGCGATGGGCGCTCG
Organism: Corallococcus sp. AB018; assembly: GCF_003986945.1. Taxonomy (NCBI): domain Bacteria; kingdom Pseudomonadati; phylum Myxococcota; class Myxococcia; order Myxococcales; family Myxococcaceae; genus Corallococcus; species Corallococcus sp. AB018. The sequence continues at coordinate 84,786 of NZ_RAWR01000004.1, forward strand.
AGACGTTGCCGCATCCGGAAGCTCGAGCGCCAGGCGACAGGGCCCTTTGCCCGGGCGTGGGATGACACAGTGGTCGATCTCCGGAAGGTCGTGGTCCTCCGTCTGGAGCCAGAAGACGGGAACGCAGGGCCGGCCGGTTTCTTCCTGGAGCGCGCGCGCCGTGACGATGGCGGACGCGGCTTTGTAGAGCGTGTACAGCGGGCCCAGGAAGAGGCCCATCTGCTGTCCCGTCACCACCGCCACGGTGCCGGGCCGCGCGAGCAGCGCGAGGTTTCGCTCCCGGGCGGGACTCGGCGCGAGGCGCGCGTTCTGCGCGGCGAGGACGTCCAGCAGCGCGGGCGACACCGTGCGCGACGCGGCGGCGGCCACGGCCCGGGCGCGCGCTTCACTGTGCCGATAGTCATCCGAAAGAAAGGAGAGCGCGGACGCATCTCCGCGAAGCCACGCGGTCGAGAAGGAGGACGTCACGGCCTGCGGTGATAACAGGTCGCGGCGGGCCCGCCACCCGAAGTGCGTGCTCGCACGCCGCGTTCGGGCGTGACGGCGGGCGTCATCCCGGAATGAATGCGGACCGCGCGGGTTGGTATAGGGTCCGTCCGGATGCGGAACCTGCTCCTCGGAATGATGCTGGCCATGAGCCTTGGATTCGGGTCGACGGCGGTGGCGCGGCCAGCCCGGCAGCCCCACGCGGGTGAAATCGCGGCGGGCCTGAAGCGGCTCGGAGTGACGGGCAGTGTGCTCTATGTCGCGGCCCACCCGGACGACGAGAACACGCGCCTGCTCGCATGGCTGGTGGGAGAACGCGGCCTGCGCACGGGTTACCTGTCCGTGACGCGCGGGGATGGTGGGCAGAACCTCATCGGCACCGAGCAGGGCCCCCTGCTCGGCCTCATCCGCACGCATGAGTTGCTCGCCGCGCGGAGCGTGGACGGCGCGGAGCAGCTCTTCACGCGGGCGCGGGACTTCGGTTATTCGAAGAGCGCGGAAGAGACGCTGCGCATCTGGGGACATGAAGCGGTGCTGGCGGATGTGGTGCTCGCCATCCGGCGCTTCCAGCCGGACGTCATCATCACCCGCTTCACCACGGAGCCTCCGAACCACGGCCACCACACGGCCTCCGCGCTGCTGGCGGCGGAGGCCTTCATCGCCGCCGCCGACCCGAAGCGCTTTCCCGAGCAGTTGTCCGAGGTGAAGCCGTGGAAGGCGGACCGCCTGCTGCAGAACGCCTCCTCGTGGTCGTTCAAGCCCGATGAGGACCTGTCCCGCTACGTGAAGCTGGAGGTGGGCGGCTACGACGCGTTGCTCGGGCGTTCGTGGGGCGAGGTCGCCGCGGAGAGCCGCAGCCAGCACAAGAGCCAGGGCTTCGGCCAGGCCGCGGACCGGGGCCCCGCCGCCGAGTACTTCACGCCGCTGGCGGGGACGCTTCCGAAGCGCGAGGTGTTCGAGGGGCTCGACTTCTCCTGGAAGCGTTGGACGGGCTCGGAGGCGGTGGCCCGCGCGGTGGCCGCCGCGACGAAGGCGTTCGATGCGCGCGCCCCTCACCTTTCCCTGCCCGCGCTCGTCCGCGTCCACGAGGCGCTGACCGCGCTGCCGGACACCCACCCGTGGAAGGCGCCCAAGCTGCGTGAGGTGGAGGCGCTCATCGCCCACTGCGCGGGGCTGTTCCTGGAGGTGCGCGCCGCCGCGCCCACGGGCATCCCGGGGCTGCCCGTGGCGTTGGACGTGGTGGCGCTGAACCGCTCGCCCGCCGCCGTCGAGTGGGTGGGGCTGACACTGCCAGGCGGGAAACCCGAAGCCGTGGGGAAGGCGCTGGCCGCGAACGTGCCCCTGAAGCTGTCGCGCACGGTGACGCTGCCGGTGACGGCGCCCATCTCCACGCCCTACTGGCTCCGGGAGCCTGTCACCGGAGGGCTCTACACGCTCAAGGGCGAGGACCGCGCGCTCACCGGCCAGCCAGAGGGCGTTCCCGCGCTGTCGGTGGCGTTCGAGTACCAGGTCGCGGGCCGGCGCTTCCGCGCGGTGCGTCCGGTGGTCCACGCCTGGACGGACCCGGTGCGCGGCGAGCTCTACCGTGACTTCGAGGTCGTCCCGCCCGTCACCGCCACGCTGGCGCAGGACGTGCTCATGTTCCCCAACGGCGAGTCCCGTGCCGTGCCGGTGGAACTGGCCGCGGGGATGGACCAGGTGCCGGGCACGGTGCGGATGGTGGCGCCGCCCGGCTGGCGCGTGGAGCCCGCGTCGGTCGAGTTCAAGCTCGCGGCGCGCGGAGACGAGCGCACCGTCACCTTCCATGTCACACCGCCCCCGGGCTCGAAGCAGGAGGGAGTCCTCTCCGTGGAGGTCGACGTGGGAGGCCGCGCCTGGTCGTGGAGTGCCCGTCCCGTATCCCATCCCCACATCCCGCCGCTGACGGTGCGCCAGCCCTCCACGGCCACGGGGGTGCCGTTCTCCCTGGCCATGAAGGGCAAGCGCATTGGCTACATCCCCGGTCCGGGCGACCGCGTCGCGGAGAGCCTGAGCGCGGTGGGCTACGACGTGACGCTGCTCCCCGAGGAGCGGCTGGCCCGGGAGCCGCTGGAGCGCTTCGACGCCATCCTCGTGGGCGTGCGCGCCTTCAACGCCAACACGCACCTGGCCGTCCACCGGGAGCGGCTGCTCCAGTACGTGGAAGGCGGCGGGCGGCTGGTGGTGCAGTACAACACCAACAGCCGCGTGGGGCCGCTCACGTCCTTCGTCGGGCCCTATCCGCTGGAGATTGGCCGCGACCGGGTGACGGATGAGACGGCGGTGATGACGCCGCTGCGCGCCAATGAACCGCTGCTGCGCGCGCCCAATGCGCTGACGGCCGCGGACTTCGAGGGCTGGGTGCAGGAGCGTGGCCTCTACTTCGCGTCGTCGTGGGACGCCCGCTATCAGCCCGTGTTCGCCATGCACGATGCCGGCGAGGCGCCGCTCCAGGGCGCGCTGCTGGTCGCGCGTCATGGCAAGGGCACCTTCATCTACACGGGCCTCGCCTTCTTCCGTCAGCTCCCCGCCGGGGTTCCCGGCGCCTACCGCCTGTTGGCCAACATCCTCTCTCCATGAGCACCGCTCCCAACCTGACCCCTCCCGAGCCCGCCGCCGTCGCCCCCGTGCGCCGGCCCGAGCTCGATGACGCGCCGCCGCTGCTGGGCTCCTGGCGCAACATCTACATCCTGGTGCTGGGCGCCTTCGTGCTGTTCGTCGCCGTGTTCTGGGGACTCACCGAGGCGTACGCGTGACGGGGCTCGACTGGCTGGTCCTGGGCGGGACGATTGCGTTCATCGTGGTGTGGGGCCTCTGGAAGTCCCGGGGGCAGGCCACCAGCGACGAGTACATGCGTGGAGGCCGTGAGCTGCGGTGGCCCACCATTGGCCTGGCCGTCATGGCCACGCAGGCAAGCGCCGTCACCTTCCTCTCCGTCCCCGGGCAGGCCTACGAGGACGGGATGCGCTTCGTGCAGTTCTACTTCGGCCTGCCGATCGCGATGGTCATCATCAGCGCGGTCTTCGTGCCCATCTACTACCGGCTGAACGTCATCACCGCGTACGAGTACCTGGAGTCGCGATTCGACCTGAAGACGCGGCTCTTGGGCGCCTTCCTCTTCCTCATCCAGCGCGGGCTGGCCGCGGGCATCACCATCTACGCGCCGTCCATCATCCTCTCCACCATCCTCGGTTGGCCGCTGGAGCCCACGGTCATCGTCATGGGTGCGCTCGTCATCCTCTACACGGTGACGGGAGGCTCCAGGGCGGTGAGCCAGACGCAGAAGCAGCAGATGGTGGTGATGATGGGCGGCATGGTGGTGGCCGCCGCGGTCATCCTCTGGCGCCTGCCGGAGCACGTGTCGTTCGGCAAGGCGGTGGATGTCGCCGGCGCGTTCGGCCGGATGAACGTGGTGAGCTTCGACTTCGACATGCAGGACCGCTACAACTTCTGGTCCGGCATCACGGGAGGTCTGTTCCTGTCGCTGTCGTACTTCGGCACGGACCAGTCCCAGGTGGGCCGCTACCTGACGGGCCGCTCCATCTCCGAGAGCCGGCTGGGGCTGCTCTTCAACGGCGTGCTGAAGATCCCGATGCAGTTCTTCATCCTCTTCGTCGGGATTCTCGTCTTCGTCTTCTACCAGTTCAGCACGCCGCCGCTGCTCTTCAACGACGCGCTGCGCACCCGCGTGCAGGGCACGGCGCAGGCGGCCGAGTACGCCGACCTGGAAGCGAAGTGGGAGCAGGTCCAGTCCGGCAAGCGCGCGGAGGTGGAGCGCTACCTGTCGGCCGTCGAGTCGGGCGACGTGGCGGCCGGCGAGGCGTCACGGGCGCTGCTCCAGGGCGCACAGCGGCAGGCGAGCGAGGTCCGCAAGGAGGCCAAGGCCATGGTGGCGCGCGCGCTTCCGGGCGCGGAGACAAAGGACTCGGACTACATCTTCATCGCCTTCGTGAAGCGCTGGTTGCCCAGCGGCCTGTTCGGGTTGCTCATCGCCGTCATCCTGTCCGCGGCCATGAGCTCCATCTCCAGCGAGCTGGTGGCGTTGGGGACCACCACGACGGTGGACTTCTACCGGCGGGTGTTCCGGCCCGACGCCTCGGACCGGCATGTCCTGGTGGCGTCCAAGCTGTTCACCGTGTTCTGGGGGCTGGTCGCGGTGGCCTTCGCGACCTTCGCTTCGCTGCTGGACAACCTCATCCAGGCCATCAACATCCTGGGCTCCATCTTCTACGGCACGGTGCTGGGCCTCTTCCTGGTGGCCTTCTTCGTGAAGCACGTGCGCGGCCATGCCGTGTTCGCGGCGGCTGTCATCTCCCAGGCGACGGTGATTGCCCTCTTCTTCCTCTCCGACGTGGGCTACCTCTGGTTCAACGTCATCGGCTGTGCGCTGGTGATGGTGCTGAGCCTGGTGATGCAGGGCGTCCTGCCGCGCGGCGAGACGCCGGCACCGGCGCCGGGGACCTGAGGCTGGCGCTGGGCCTGGTCGCCGAGCCATGCCCGACCCGAACTCCCGGCGGAGGACCTCGCAGGCGAGAAGTTCTCCGAAGGCGACGAAGGGGAGGGCACCGGGGCGGTGTTTCCGCGGCGGTCACCCAGTGCAAGCGCGCGTGCAACAGCAACTGCAAGGGCGCCAGGAACAAGTCGAAGTGTGTGGGCGAGTGCCGCCGTGCCTGCGACTGAGTGCTACGGAATGCGCCCCCTTCGTTACTCCATCAACGTCACCCTGGACGGATGCTGCGATGGAGGGCATCAGCCAGTCTTCGGTGGCGGACCCGGAGTTGCTGACGTGGCGCGAGCGCGCGCGGGACGCCGTCCTGCCGGAGCTGCCTCGCCAACCTCCAGGTGCATTCGCAGCCAGTGTGCCAGCGCTTCTGCCTTCTCCTCGCTGGGGAAGCTGGCGACGGGTTCCCCAGGCCCGTCTCCAACACGGCCTCCGAGGGCTGACCGGGACGGGGATACACGGGGAGGGTGGCCCCCACGGGATAGCGCGCCACCAGCGCCTCCGGCTCCACCCTGTTGAAGGAGGCGAAGCGGACCTTGCCGCCCTCATGGGGCTGCCCCATGCATTCACGAGGAATGGGGGAGCGCCGAACCGACCTCAGGCGCACCTCCCGAGGTCGTTCGAGAGTCATGGGCGCGGGTTCAGGGCTTGACGCTCCACGTGTTGTCGTCTTGCAGTGTCGCAGTGAGTGAGTAGACATTGTCCGGGTAGACGACCGGAGCCGTCTGGGTGACGGTCTGGATGTCCAGCACCGTCCCCACTTTCTGGTCAACCCCGGCCGCAACCCAATACGAGGGCGTGGGCGTAAAGACATGCTTGAGGTTGGTGCCGGCCTGGGTCGCGAACGTCCCGGCATCCCCCATTCCGATGCCCACCGAGAACTGGGAGTTGGGGACGTCAGACTGATCGTAGATGGTCAAGGTCCCGAGGCCGCCGCCGGCCTTCGCCGGAGTCAGGTTCGGGCCAGGCGTCACCGAAAACTCGGTCGTGTCCCCGACTGAGGGATCCGCATCGATTGACATCCCTGCCACGAACGGCACGCCGGGCTGCAGGACACCCGTCTGTCCCCAGAGGAAGGTGTAGTTGATCGTCCACTTGAAGGTGATCTGTGCTTTCGGCACGATCATGTACGGGCTGGCGAGCCACGCCAGCGAGAAGATGTCGTTCGTCTGCTCCGGAAACGTCTGATACACATAGAAAATCCACGGCTCGGCGGATTGATTCACCATGGTGAGGGAGTAGGTCGTGCCGTCGGCGGCCGAATTCACAGCCCCCGCCTCGAAGCCATAGGGATTGTCTCTTCCACGCGCCTGTGTATCCACCTTGGCAACGTAAGCGCTCTCATCTTGCGGGAGCGTCATCTCGGGCGACACGTCCATGGCAAACATCATGGGTTTCTCTCCGGTGGGGGGACTGCTGTTGGTGGGTGTGTCTGAACAGGATGTTCAAGGGGGTTGAGCGTGGGCTCGGGCGTCCCCTTGAGCACGCGTCGTGCCAGCCCACGCTGACGCGGTGACGGCAGTGACAGCCGTGGCGGTGGTGGCGCTGTCGCGTGCGCGCGCCTGTCCTGGACATGTCCGGACATGTCCGGACGCGGGCGGCTTCAGCCTCGTCAGGGGGCGTGTCGCGGAACCGGGGCGGGCGCGCAGACGCGGAGGCCGATGCGGATGTCCCTCGACGAGGGCTCGTTGGGCATGCGCGAATTGGAGCGGTTGGAGATCCGGTCGTAGTACCAGGACCCGCCGCGGGCCACCGCCTCTCCGGGCTCGCGGACCGACCGCACCCATTCGATGACGTTGCCGGCCAGGTCCATCACCCCGAAGGGGCTGGCGGAAGCAGGGTGAGCCCCCACCTCGTCTGGACCGAAGCCCAGCGGTTGCCGGCCATAGGTCTCATCGAAGTTCGCGTCGTCCGGCGCGAGCAGGTCGCCCATGGGGAACAGGCGGGCGTCCGCGCCACGCGCCGCGCGCTCCCACTCGTATTCGGAACACAGCCGGGCTCCCGGAACGCGCCCGGAGCGGTCCAGCCATGCGAGGTACGCCCGTGCGTCCTCCAGCGAGATGGCCGAGATGGGAAAGCGCAACCAGTCCTGCACGGCCCTGTGGGCGCGGCCCGGGTAACGGATGGGCTCGCCGCTGCTCGCGTAGAGGGGGTGCTGCGTGGGCTGCAGCATGAGCCGCCAGCCCGCCTTCTCCCGGGTGAGCGCCAGCGCGCCGGCCGTGGAACGCACGCCGGGCGTCCGTCGCCTCCGCTCGTCCGGTGTCAGCGCCTCAAGGAACGCGAGCCACTCGGCGAACGTCACCTCATGGCGGGCGATGAGGTACCCCCCGGTCGTCACCTGCCGGAGCGGGGGCGCCTGGAGGAACTCGCGCCGCAGGGCCTCGTCGTCGCTGCTTCCGAAGAGGAAACGGCCCGGCGGGATGTAGACGAAGCCCTCCGGGACGTCTGCCGCCCGCGGCAGGGGGATGCGCGCCCGCAGGTTCTCTCCCGAGGAGAGCACCACCGGCAGGACCGCGCGCGTCAGGCCCGGCGCATGGAAGGTGAGGACATAGGACCCCGGGCCCGTGGCGAGGGCGTGCGACGCGATGGGCGTCGGGCCCAGGGAGATGCCTTCTGACAGCCTGGGCGCTCCGGGCACGCCCGTGTCGTGCTGGAGCAGCACCTCCGCGCCCGGCGGCTCCGTGGTGAGGTCCAGGACCGGCGGTGCGAGGAGCTGGCGTTGGCCGGTGCCGTCGTCATCGAGGCTCGCCAGCCTGCGCAGGGCTTCTCGTCGCTGTCCGGGACGGAAGAACCACTCCGCCAGCTCCATGCGCCGGATCAGGACCTCCGCGAGCAGTCCGCGGGCCTCCCGCCGCGAGCCGTCCAGCAGCAGGGCGGTGTCGAGCGCCTGCGTGGCGCGCTGGTAGGCCTCGTCCGCGCGGCCATCGCTCTTTCGTGCCTCGGCCCAGGTCTCCTCCGGCGGCCCTCCCTCTGCCACGGCCGGAGCACCGGTGAGGGCGCGCTCCCCTCGCGCGTCCCATGTCTGGAAGGCGTCCGCGCGCGAGGCCTTCGCCGCGGAGTGGTGGGCCCGGGCTTCGGTGATGGACGCCCGGGCTTCATCCAGGTGCTCCTGCACCGTGCGCTCCAGTGCGTGGCGGCCCTTCAGCCAGGCCGTCCCCCCCGCCACCATCGCGGTGAGGGGCAGGGCCAGCGCCAGACCCAGGCGCCGCGCGAAGGTGCGCCGGAGCGCCCGCCGCGAGGCCTTGAGGAATGCAGCTTCCCGCCGCGTCAGCGCGAGGTTGCCGGCCGCGGTCACCGCCGCGTCGAGCTCACGCCGGCTCCACAGCGCCGAGGCGGGGCGGTCCGCGCGCTCCCAGCCGGCCGCGGCGAGCCTCACCCGTTCGAGCACCTGCCGCTCCTGGTGGGCCGCTTCAAGCCATCCGCGCAGGGTGGACCAGCCCGCGAGCAGGGCTTCGTGCGCCACCTCGTGGACGTGCGACTCGCCGTCCTGCCGGACCACGACGAGCCGCGCCCGGACCAGGGCCTCCAGCGCGATGCGATTCGCGGAGGTCTCCGCACCGAGCTCCCCGGTGGTCCGCCGGACCCGGGCGCCTTCCGGGCTGATGAGTCGCAAGAGCAGGCCGCGAGCCGCCAGGCGCGCATCGGGGGCCAGCGCCGCCAGCGCTCCGTCCGCGTGACGTCCCAGGGCCCCGGCCACGCCCCCGAGCGCCTCCAGCGACGCCTCCCGGATGTGCTGTGTCACCCGGTCGCGGGCATCCCACAGTTCGGCGAGCGTGAACTGGAGGATGGGCAGTCCTCCCGGGGCGTGGGCGGAGGACGCCACGAGCGTGTCCACCAGGGCCTCCGTCTCGAACGCGACGCCCGTCACGCGCGCCGGACCGACCACGGCCTCGCGCGTCCCTTCCGGGCCCAGCGGCTTGACGAGGAAGAGGGCGCGCGCCACTTCATCCTCCAGCCCCGGCAGCGCCGCCAGACGCGTGAAGTAGTCCCCTCGCACCGTGGCCAGCGTGCGCACCCCCCGGGCCAGGATGGCCAGGTGCCCGAGCACCTGCGTGAAGGCGGACGCCTCGTCCGGCTCGCTCTGGGTGAACAGCTCCTCGAGCTGATCAATGAACAGCAGGGTGCCCCGCATGGGCCCGGCGGCGCGCAGGGTCCGTGCCATCGCCGCGGGCTCACGCCGCACCTGGGCGGCCAGCGTCTCCTCGGACAGGCCGAGCCGGCTCGCCACCGCGGCGACCAACGCCGTGAGGGGCCGGCGCCCGGGCATGAGCGACAGCACGGTGTAGGCACAGCCGTCCTCGAGCCCCGCTTGCGTGACGAGCGGCGCCACTCCCGCCCGGCACAACGAGGACTTGCCCACGCCCGAGTCCCCCGCGACGAGCACCAGCGCCTGGGCGCGAAGCCGCTCATGGATGGCGCGGATCTCCGCTCCGCGTCCAAAGAAGAACCCCCGGTGCTCCGCCTCGAAGGCCTGGAGCCCGCGATAGGGATTGCCAGGGGGGACCGGCACCGGGGCGCCGTCCTCCTTCAGGCGTTCGAGCTCTGTGCACAGTGTGTCGGCGGAGGCGAAGCGCCGTGCCGGATCGTATTCCAGACACCGGAGGATGATGGCGCGCAGGCGGACGCCGAGCCCGCTTCCGGAGGGCTCCGGCTCCGGGTTGGGTGCGCGCGCTTCGGGGGCCCTGGGTTCGTCCACCGATCCGCTCGCGGTGAGCTCGTCGAAGGGGCGTTGGCCCGCCAGCAGCTCATGAAGCACCATGCCCAGGCCATAGACGTCTCCCCGCGGGCCGGGCGGTTCGCCACGCAAGACCTCCGGCGCCATGTACCCGCGCGTGCCTGCGATTGGGACGGTGAGCCGGGCCGCGGGCGCGGCGTCCCCCGGAGCCGCCGTCCAGGAGAGGGCGAGCCCGAAGTCGACGAGCTTCACCTCGCCATCTGGGAGCACCATGACGTTGTCTGGTTTGACGTCGCGGTGGAGCACCTGCGCGCGGTGGGCGGCGGCCAGTCCCCGTCCCAGTCCCAGCGCGATGGCCAGGACCCGCTCCGGGGGGAGCGGCGTGGACAGGCTCCCCAGGGAGTCACCGGGGAGGAACTCCTGCACCAGATAGGGGTGGGAGCCCACTTCCGAGACCCGGTACACCGTCACCACGTTCGGATGGCGGAGGCGGGCGAGCGCCCGGGCCTCGGCGAAGAGCCGGTCGCGCTGGCCCGGGCCGGACCGCTCCGCGCCAATGAACTTGATGGCGACCCTCCGCTGGAGTGCCGTGTCTTCAGCCAGGTAGACGCGGCCCATTCCCCCCTGGCCCAGCAGGCGGATGAGGCGGTACTCGTCGAACGCTGGGGGAGGCTCCCAGCCCTCCGGGCCGGAGGCGCTCAAGGCATTGGAGGAAACGCGCAGTTCCCACCCTCACAGGTTTTCGGCCCGAGGGGATCCCCGCCGCACGCGGGACAACGGGTGCGGAGCCCGCCCCCCGACCCATCGTCCGTGACGCAGTACTCGTTCTTCCAGGTCTGGGTCAGCAACAGGAAGGGCACGCCCCCATCGAAGTACTCCCTCAAGGGGGTCCCCGCCTTGCCGGGCTGCTGGCAGTCGTAGCTCGCCTTCAGGTGCGCTCCTGGCGCCCCGTGGATGCTCGAGAGGGGGGCGGGGGCGTAACGCGGCCGCAGACAACTTCCCCCGCCTGGCATCACCCCGAAGGGCAGGGCGCCTTGCTCGTTCCAGGCGGCCTCGAAGAGCAGCGGCGGGAGCCCTCCGCCGTCGAAGGTGTCCTGGGTCTGGATGCCATGGCCGTCGACGAAGTCGACGTAGGTGCCCTGGCACGTGAAGGGCTCGCCGTCACCGTTGTAGTCGGCGCGCGCGGCCCGCACACACGCCTGGAACAGCCGCGCGAGCGGGGGGCCTCCCTCCCACTCCTGATCCGGGAGGTAGCCCCAGTGCGCGCAGACGCCGACCGCGCCCGTCGTGCAGCTCGCCGTGAAACAGGGCGCGTCGCCGCCTCCGTCGTTGAAGCCTCCATCCGGCATCCAGCAGCCGGGGATGATCACGGCCTTCCCTTGATAGAAGTCGCCCGCGTCCGGTGAGCATTCATTGGGGTTCTGCGTGCGATAGCCCTTGCCGGCGCAGACGTTGCGGTTCAGGGCGACATCGGTCACGGTATAGAGCTTGAGCCTGGCGCCCGCGTCTTGAAGGACCGCGGGCAGGCACGGGTCCACTGGCGGAATCTCGGTGATTCGATAGGGCCGCTCATCGCTTCCCGTCCAGATGCCGACGACACCGTCGAACCGTCTCCGGAAGAAGACGCTGCCGCCATCGACTCCAGTCCAGCCGGTAGGGCTGGGCGCCTGGGGGTTGACGTGATCCGGTTGGAGGGGCGTGGCCGGGCGGGAGGCCTGGGCCCGCGGCCCGGAGGCGATGGGCACGGCACAGTCCTGGCCGCTCAGCGCCGCCATCAAGGCCATCATCGACAGGGGAAGCAGAGAACGCATGGGACCCTCTGGGAAGTCTCAACCGAGGCGCGGCGGGGGGGCGCGGTAGTGGTCCAGCTCGAGTCCGAAGTCCTCGATCCACCGATACACCTGCTGCCGCGAGCACCCGAGGTGCCGGGCGACCTCCGCGACCTTTCCCTGGTGCGCGCGCAGGTGGGTCTCCAACTCCTGGGGGGTGGCTTCGATGGCGCGCGCCGGACGCGGAGCAGGAGGCTGGGAGGACCCCTCCTCCGCTGACGTCGGCGCGGGAGTCCTGGCCGTCAGCATCCGTCGCTCCGCCTTCAGCTCGTGCTCCACCTGCATCCCCAGTTTCAGCGGTCCTCCGTCCGAAGCGATGACCGCGATGGAGAGCACGTTGAGCAGGCCCCGCACGTTGAGCGGCCAGTCATGCAGGAGCAGTGCCTCGGCGAGGCCCACGTCGATGGGCCGGGCTTCGGCCTTCATGCGGCCGAGGAGGTGGCGCGCGAGCGGCGCGATGTCCTCGCGGCGCTCGCGCAAGGGGGGCATCACGAGGCGCCACTGGACGAGCCTCGCGTAGAGGTCCGCGCGGAAGGCGGCCTCGTTCACCTGGGAGACGAGGTCCCGGTGGGTGGCCGCGAGCACCCGCACGTCGATGGGGAGCTCCTGCGTTCCTCCCAGGGCGCGGACCTGCCGCGTCTCCAGCACGCGGAGCAGCTTGACCTGGAGCATGGGCGGCATCTCCCCCAACTCGTCCAGGAACAGCGTGCCTCCATGCGCCTCGCGCAGAAGCCCGTCCCGGGAAGCCGCCGCGCCAGTGAACGCGCCGCGCACATGCCCGAACAGCTCGCTGTCCAGCACGCTCTCCGCGACGCCACCGCAGTTGAGCGCGATGAAGGGCCCCGCGCGGCCGCTCAGCACATGGAGCGCGCGCGCCACGACCTCCTTGCCCGTCCCGGTTTCGCCCAGGATGAGCACCGACTGCTCATACCGCGCCGCCCGCTCCAGGTCGCGGTGGAGGCGCGTCAGCGCCGCGCTCCTGCCCACCAGTCCGTCGATACGCTGTTCGTCATTCGGGGCCTCGGAGGCCTCGGCGAAGACAAACAGCGTGTCCCCCATTCGAAGGACATCCCCCCACGCGAGGGGGGCGCGTCCCGTGAGCTGTCGTCCATTGAGACGGGTTCCATTGTGGCTTCCCAGGTCTTCGACGAACCAGCTCCCCTCGACGCGTTCGATGCGCGCATGGCCACGGGAGAGCCGGGCGTCGTCCAGGGCGACCCGGGAGAAGAGTGGTGCGCCACGCCCCAGGAGCGTCGAGCCGTTTGCAAGCCCATGCCGCTCATCCCCGATGAACGCGTTCCGCGTATAGGCAAGGACGAGCGCCGCCGCTCCAGTTCCGCCTTCAGCAGAGGGCGCGTGCTCGGCGCTGAGGGTGTCGTCGGTCATCTTGGCCGCCACCCATCATATTGCAAGGAGAAGGAATCCGGGAAAACCTGCGCATGCTGTATTCTCCCGTCGGAAAAATCGGGTCCAGTACTACGCGTGCGTCAGCGAACGCGTCAGTGCATGCACGCTACTGAGAGGGAGCTGCCCATGTTGGGTTCATCTCGCTCCGTATTCTTTGGCGCCACTGCCGCGCGGACCGGACACTTCGAGGGAACGGGGCCGCTCGTGGTCAAGCGATCCCGCTGGACGGCCATCCGCTGGAGCGTCTCGTGCGGCTCCGAGGCGACCTCCTCGCCAAGGGTTGTCGACGACGACGTCTACGTGGGAACGCGGCGCGGTGGGGTGGTTGCCGTCGACGCGCGCCCTCGCCTGCGGCAAGGAGCGTGGGTCCCATGAGGCGGGCGCTCCCCACGGCGCGCCGCCCGCCTCATGGGACCCACTGGATTCCCGGGTGAGGGATTGACTCCCGGTGCCTGCGCCAGAGGCAGGTTTTGAGAGGGGCTGACGTGTCAGCCATTCGTTTTGACGTGTCGGTTATTGCCAGAATGGCGTCGCCCCTGCGTATGACTACCGATGCAATCGCAGCAGGTAGTCTGATTGCGGCCAACCTGGAGTCTCGACGAACCGGTGCGGTACTGTGGTTGGGTTTCCGCCAGGGGGCAGCACCGCGGAAGCATTGACTCGAGTGAAGCACGCGAATGTCAGGGGGATGTTGCTTCATGTCAGGCGTGAAGGCGCAAACCACTCGGGAAGCGGTGCATGCCCCGTCCACATCGTCCGTGGGCCCTCGCTTCGATTCGCGGCAGGACCTGGAGTCCGAGCGGGCGAAGGTGCGGGACATCCTCGCCACCGGGCAGACCCTGGCGCCCGCCACGCGCCACTCGATGGAGTCCGCCTTCGGCACGGGCTTTGGCGACGTGCGCGTGCACACCTCACCCGAGGCGGGGGCCGCGGCGCGGGCGCTCGGTGCACGGGCCTTCGCGGTGGGGACGGACATCGTCTTCGGCGCGGGGAACTACCTCCCCGGTGTTCCTGCGGGAGAGCGCCTCATCGCGCATGAGCTGGCGCATGTGGTGCAGCAGCGCTCGGCCGGCGTGAGCGGGCTGGCGGCCTTTCCGGAGTCCGTGTCCACGCCCTCGCACCCGGCCGAGGTGGAGGCGGAGCGGGCCGCCTCGCTCGCGGTGCGCGGCATGCCGGTTCCCCGGCTCACGCCCAGCGCCGGCGCGGTGATGCGCGACGTGAGCATGAACCTGGACGCCGGGCCGGAAGCGGACGTCGTGCCCGTGCGTCCCACTGCGCGCACCAACAGGCAGATGGTGGCGGAGGGGCGGGAAGCCGTCTCCAATGCGCTGGACCCGACGCAGCGCCATCTGGTGGCGGACCTGACGCACCTCATCGTCTCCGGGCAGGACATCCTCTGGCTCGATGCGAACGGGAAGCGCAAGGGCACGTTCGCCATGCGACCGGACGCGGTCATCTGGGCGACGGGGTACTACCTGGCCATGGAGTCGGCGCTGGTGCGCCTGGTCGAGCAGAAGAACGAGCGTTGGTGGGCGCCCTGGTCCTTCGAGAAGGACGAGACGGCCTTCCTGACCCACTGGCTCCAACCGGCGGAGGCGAAGCGCTTCCAGGCGGCGGTCGCCTCGGTGGGGTCGTTGGTGGCGCTGGTGGGCATTCCCGAGACGAAGCCCGCGGACGACTCGAGTGCGGGGGATGTCGCGACCGCCGAGCGGCTCGTCTCGAAGGTGCGCGAGCGCATCGCCCGGAGCGTCGCCACGAAGGAGGGGGACGAGGAGACTTCCTCTCCTGGCGGAGAAGGGAAGGGCGTTCCGGATCGGTTGGTGGTGTGGTCCGACGAGCGTGGCCCCTTCGTCAACGTCTGGGCGGACGGGGTCTGCAAGGCCCTGCCCGTGTCGGACGGCGAGACGGAGGAAGCGCTCCAGTCGCGCGTGGAAGAGGCCACCGAGGAGCTGCGCGAGTCCCGCGACGCGGCCAACAGCACGCAGGTCGCGAAGGGGGCGAAGCAGACGGGATTCACGGGCAAGGACGGCCAGTTCGTGGGGGGCGCATTGCCCGCGGACGTGCCTCGGCTGGCGGGCGCCCGGAATGTCGCCAACACGCTGCCGTACCCCTCGAAGATCGTGAATTACGGCCAGGAGATCACCGTCACCGGCTCGAGCAGCCGCTTCGAGATGACGCTGGATTACGCGTCCGCGGGCTCGACGACCCTGGACCAGGTGGGCGCGCGGATGCAGCCCATCACGTACTTCTGGGACATCTTCGACGTCACGGACATGCAGCCCGAGAGCCGGGGCGACATGCGGAACGCGGCCCTGAGCTCCGACAACCAGCTGTCGCGCACGGATGCCATCGCTCGCGACTTCGGGCGGAAGATGGACGACATCGCGGAGGACTCGGCGGCGGACGTGGATGACGCCACGTCCGGTTCGGCGCTGTCCGTGGTGGCCACCTGGCCCGCGCGCTCCGCGTGGTTGGGGGTGGTGGGGCTGAGCAACGTGGTGCGCTTCGGGAAGGCGAGCATCAGCAGCTACATCGACCTGGTCACCACGCCTCGGAGCGAGCAGGGCGTGGGGTGGGACCACGAGGGCGAGTTCCTCGTCCGCTGCGTCGCTTCGCCCCAGTTCGACGACGACTCGCCCGTCCGTCGTGCCTCCAGCGTGGCCGCGGTCGTCGTCAAGGTGATGGACGTGAACCGGCGCGCGACGCAGGTGAACGACCAGAACCTCGCGAAGCTCCGGCGACTGGAGGCGCTGCGCGACCAGGCCACGGGGGAGGAGCGCGACGGGCTCGACGCCCAGATTGTGGCCCTGCGACGGGTGGAGACCGCCAGCGTGGCGGAGCTGGGCGGCGATGCGCGCACGGCGCTCGACGAGCGCATCGCGGTGGCGAACCAGCTCGCCGCGGATCGCAAGGGGAGCGTCGCCAGGGACTCGCGTACACCGGCGACGCGATTGCTGGATGCGCAGCTCGAGCTGCAGGGCATCCCGCTGGAGGAGTACCAGCAGCAGCTCGCCCAGCAGAAGGAGCAGTTGGGCCAGCGGCTCCAGCTCATCGGCAAGGTGGGCGCGCGCATCCCGGGGGCCAACTTCCGGCCGGCCGTGACGCTGGTCTCCGAGGAGAACGGTCAGGCCCACGAGCTCGTCATGATGCTGGGCGAGGCGGAGGGCTCGCGCGAGGGAGCGCGTCACTACCTGCTGGCGGACGTCACGGCGCCCTCTCCGAAGGACCGCTACGTCTTCGAGGGGCGCAGCGGTCAGGCGGGGACGAAGGGCCATGCGGAGGCGGTGCGCAAGGCGTTCGTCGACTTCCGGGAGAACAACGGCTACGGGCGCGGCACGCTGGCCCTCCGGTTGCCGAAGGCGCTGGAGGACGCGGCGGGCGGCCCCTTGGGGCTGGAGCCTCGCATGCGCAGCGCCCCGGGCACGCGCGGCCGGGTGATGCAGCGCCTGACGGACCTGGCCACCGTGGCGGAGATCGCGGGCCTGTTCCTCACCGGCCCCGCGGGCCTGGCGGTCGGACTGGTCGGCGGCGTGGCGGGGGCCATCGTCGCGGTGGACAGCCTGTCCCGGCGGCACTCGGCGGGCGCGCTCAAGTGGGACTTCCAGACCCTCATGGACGTCTCGGCCATCGTCGGCGGCGTGGCGGGGGTGGCGGCTCCCGCGCTGTCGGCACTGCGCAACGCGCCCCGCTGGGCGAAGCGCGTGGAGCGGCTGCAGGGACTCCTCCACATCTACGGCGTCACCCAGCTCGGCGCGACGGTCATCATCATTCCGTACCAACTCGAGATGGAGCTGGCGGAGTTGGAGAAGTTGCAGGGGCAGCTCAGTCCGGGCCAGCTGGCGGCGCGGCGGGCGGAGGCCATCCTCGGCGCGGTCCGTTCAGGGTTGATGACGGCGGGCTCGGCGGTGCAGATGCTCCACCCGTCCGACGCGGGCAGCTCGCCTCGTGCCGCGGACTCCGAGGACGGTCTCTCCACGCGACCGGCGGAGGGGGAGCCTCGGGTCTCCACGCCGGACGAGGTCCTGGAGCCGGTCTCACGTGAGGCACATGAGGCCCGTGCGCCCGGCGACGAAGGGCCGCTGCCCGTGGATGCCGCGGGGCCGACGGCGCGGCAGCCCGCGAAGAGCGAACGCGTCACGGCGCTGGAGCTCGAGCTGGGTGACCTCCAGGGCAAGGTGGCCGTGGTGGAGCTGGGGCCCCCGGAGTTGAAGGGGCGCTCCACGCGGGTTCGCTACCGCAAGGGCCGGGTCCAGATCGAAGTGGGACCCGAAGCGGGGCCTCACCAGATCCGCACGCATGTGGAGACGGCGCGGCTCCTGCGCCGCTACGAGGGGCCCATCGGCCACATCCGTCAGTTGCTGAGCCGGCTCGTCCAGGCCCTCACGCGCATCCCCGGCTACGGCACGCTCGGCTTCGAGTCCCGGCTGGAGGTGCGCAAGCTGAACCGCATCATCAGCGAGCTGGAGTCCCTCCACGCGGGCATCGACGAACGCATCCAGAGGGTCGGAGACAAAGAGGACTCGGCGCTGGCCCGTGAGAAGGAGTCCGTCCAGCGGGACATCGCGGAGCTGGAGGTCCAGCTCGAACATTACGAGCGGCTCGTCGACTCCCTGGAGGCCGGGCGTGGCTATGTGGCCGCGGAGTACCATGCGGCGACCGCGACCACGCTCTCCACGGTGAAGGCGGAGCTGGCGACCCTCCGGACCGTGCTTGAGAAGGATGGGAATCTGTCGATCGTCACGAGGATCATCGACCAGGCGGCGCTCCTCCAGCACCAGGGCCGGATGACGGGGGTCGAGGCCTGGGTCCAGGACGCCGCGATACACAGCACGACGCCCCGGTTGCTGGAGCTTCGCCTGAGCGAACTCTCCGCGTCCGTGAAACAGGCGTCTTCGTCGCCCGCGGATCTCGTGACCCTGGTTCCGCCGGCCTCGGGGAGCACGGCACCGTTCACGACCTCCGTGACGACGGGCGGCGGGAAGGCCCGCAGGCAGATAGGGGACCGCGAGAAGGCCGCGCGCCAGTGGTTCTCGGGAGACGAAGTGGCCGCGTTCGACCTCTGGGCGGATCGTGAGGTGGGCCGCGGCCGCGATCTCGAGAAGTCCTTGGACACCAGTGGTGGGAAGGGATTGAAGGAATCCGTCGTGAGGGGCTTCGTCGATTCCGTGGCGGACTCAATGGCCCTGACGGAGCAGGCCCACCGGCATGTCGCCAACCTGGTGAGAGATCCTCTCCGTCCCAACCTGCCGCATGAACGTACTGAAAAGGGCGTCCGAATTATTTCGGGGACTGAGGAGGCCAGGATGAAAGATTTCGAGATCCAGCAAGCCTCCGAAATCCAGGCGCGCTCGAAGGAGACAGTCGTCCTCTTCGACAGCGACGCCGGGGGGAAATCCTTTCCGGGCATCGACGGCACCATCGGCTCACCGCCACGCGCCATGCAGCTCAAGTATCTCCCGTCGACCGCCGAGGACTCCGCCTCGCGAGGCCAGGCCATGAAAGCCCTGGTGAAGGCGCGAAATGCTGGATTCAACCATGTGGAGGTCTACATCAAGCCGGATGGCAAGGAGATGAAGGACGTCAAGGCCGGCTGGGGCGGCCCCTTGAAGTCGCACACGAAGGACCCCCGGCCGGTGGGGGACGTCTTCGAGAATCAGATCATCAAGCTCATCGAAATCCAATGTACCGATGGGGTACTTCGGGTCGAGTTCGTGAACGGAACGTACGTCTTCAGGACGACGCACGTCTTCAAGGAGCAGTGATGGCGGGACTCTTCATCAAAGCTTTTGCGCCGGGCGTGGGGACCGCCGAGGCCGCGGCCCGGCTCGCGGAGGCCCTGGCGAAGACTGGCAGGACCATCCACTCGCGGCAGTGGCGTCACGGGGCCGGGCCATCCTCCTCGAGCGGCCCCTGGCGGTTCTCCTGGCGGGTGATCCGCGCCACCGCGAGAGGCGGCACTGCGTTGACCCTCCAGGACGGGCCCTCCGAGCGCTGGGACCTCGACTTCTTCCGGGCGCTGTCCTCGGTGGTGGATGGCGTGGTGGTGGGCATGGACCTGTATGACTCCCTGTCTCGAGAGGGGCTCGCCAGCTTCTTCTCCGGGCGCACAATGGAGGTGGCCCTCGAGGAAGCCAGCAGTCCGCTCATCGCGCTGGGCGGTCCTTCGCTCCACCTGCTCCTCGGTGGCGCCTCCCTGGAGAGCGTGTACGAGGAGCGCTTCGGTAACTTCTGCAACTCCGTGGGCTCCCTCTTGCACGTGGGAGAAGTCCTCGAAGAGGGACACTGGGAGGTGTCGCCTCCCGCCACGGACTATGTGCTGGAGACCCTGCCACCCGAGAGCCTCCTGGTGTTGTCGAATGTCGAGGCGTCGGACTGGAGCGCCGTGGCCGGACGGCTCGCCCCGGGTGGACGGTGGCGCGCGGGACGGACACCGAGCACGAAGACTTCCTTCGTTGAGCTGCGTCACCCGGGCGTTTTCGACGAAGCACGCGTCATCGCCATCTCCAAGGCACTCGCATGTCCCGTCTCGGCCATCGAGTTGGTGTCGGGCGGTTCGCCCTTCCGGTGGGTCGAGGCGAACCAGGGGGACCTGGAGTCGTCGGGCGTGGGCGCGACCGGCATGGATTTCTTCAACGCGCTCGGCCGCGCCGTCTTCTTCCTGGGGGAGGGGCCCGGGCTGGTGTTCGGTCGTGGTTCCGGCGGGTGGCACGAAATCACCGGATGAATCCAGCTTGATTCAAACCCTGGCGCCAGGTCGAAAGACAGACCTCGACGGGGCTTGGGAAAATCGCCGCGAAATAGCCAAGGCATAAATGCCGGTACGTATAGTTGATGGTTTGGCGGGGGCGGTGAGAGTCACATGTCAGACCCCCCGGTTATAAGCCTCGTCGACACACGGACCCGGCGCCAGTCGCGCCGCTCGAATTGCGTCATGACCTGATGGGTCGGGCGTCTGATATTCATTTCAAGGAGAGGTGGCATGGCGACCTATCTGCATCCAGGTGTCTACCTGGAGGAGATTCCGAGCGGTGCAAAGCCTATCGAAGGAGTCGCCACGTCGCTGGCTGCCTTCGTGGGCGCGGCGACGCGGGGTCCTCTGGGCACACCGGTGCTGGTGCACAGTCTGGAGGAGTACGAGCGCACCTTCGGGGCCATCAGCAGTGAGCAGGATGTGATGGGTTTCGCGGCGCTGGCCTACTACCAGAACGGCGGCAAGGACGCGTATATCGCCCGCGTGGCGGACCCCACGGGGGCCGTGGCGGCCACCGCGACGCTGGACAACGCGGATGTGTCGCCGGACCCGGTGCTCAAGTTGAGCGCCACCAGCCCCGGAGCCTGGGGCAACGGCCTCCACCATCGCGTGGTGCGCTCGGCCTCCACGGCGGCGCCGACGTTCACGCTCGAAGTGGGCCACATGGAGCTGGTGGACGGGCTGCAACGCTTCAAGGCGGACCTGTCCTTCCCGAACCTGTCCATGAACGAGCGCTCACCGAGCTACGCGCTCTCGGTGGTCAACGGCGACTCCTCGCCGGTGCGGCTCGAGTTCGCCAACGGCACCGTGAAGGACCTGGCCGACTTCGGCAAGCTGACGGGCGCGGCGCTCCACGCGACGGCGGTTCCCGCCAACTACTTCACCACCTTCGGCCTCCCGGAGGAGCTGTCGTTCAGCATCAACCTGGACGCGCTGGGCACGCGCAACTTCACCGTCCAGAAGGCGCCCCTGGCGCTCGGGGGAACGGACGCGGCCGCGGACGCGGAGAAGGTGGCCGCCGCCATCCAGCAGGCGGTGCGAGGCATCTCCAGCACGGACGCGCCCTTCAAGGACTTCACCTGCACCTACGAAACGGCCACGCGCCAGTTCGTGCTCTCGTCGCCGAAGTCGTCGTACGCCTCCGTGGAGGTCTACGACACGGGCTCGGGCCCCACGCTCGCCAAGGCGATGAAGCTGGACCCGGCCTCCAGCCCCACCGCGGCACACGGCGCCGTGATGCTGACGCCCGCGTCGGTGGAGGCCAGCTCGACGGCGAAGCTCGCGGGCGGGGCGGCCAACGCGCCCCGCCCGGAGGACTTCCAGGCCGTCTTCGGTGGCGCGCTGAGGAAGATCCGCGACATCACCACGGTGGTGCTGCCGGGCAACTCGCTGCCGAGCACCGGCGCGGGCAACGGCGCCGTCGCCGCGGCGCTCGCGCACTGCGAGGAGATGCGCAACCGGGTGCTCATCGTCGACCCGGAGCCTGGCTTCGAGCTGACGTCGGCCTCGCGCGTGGACCAGCTCAAGCTGCCGACGTCCACCTATGCCGTCGCCTACTACCCCTGGGTGAAGGTGGCCAACCCCTTCTACAAGGCGGAGTCGCCGGGCACGAAGAGCCCCACGGTGAAGGTGGCGCCCTCGGCGTTCGCGGCGGGCATGTGGTCGCGCGTCGACGCGCGCCGGGGCGTGTGGAAGGCGCCCGCGGGCGTGGAGACGGGGCTGACGGGCGTGGCGGGCCTGGAGTTCGGTGTGGATGACGGCGTGCAGGACCAGCTCAACCCGCTGGGCGTCAACGCGCTGCGCGCGCTGCCGAACTTCGGCTCGGTCCTCTGGGGGGCGCGCACGCTGGCCACCAAGGTGGACCCGGAGTGGCGCTACGTGTCCGTGCGCCGCACGGCCATCCTCATCGAGCAGAGCGTCTACAACGGCATCCAGTGGGCGGTGTTCGAGCCCAATGACCACCGGTTGCACGCGGCGCTGCGCACCAACATCGGCTCGTTCATGGACGGCCTGTTCCGGGCCGGTGCCTTCCAGGGCGAGAAGGCCTCCGACGCGTACTTCGTCCGCTGCGGTCTGGGCGACACCATGACCCAGGGGGACATCGACCGGGGGCAGGTCATCGTCGTCGTCGGGTTCGCGCCGCTCAAGGCCGCCGAGTTCGTCATCGTCCGCATCCAGCAGAAGCTCCAGCAATAGGTCCACGACCGAGGTGATGAGACATGGCCGCACCAATGTTCACGGTGAACACGCACCGGCACGACCCGTACCGGACCTTCAAGTTCCAACTGCTCATCGACGGCCGTCCGGTGGCCGGGCTCAAGAAGATGGGCGCCCTGAAGAAGAAGACCGAGGCCATCAAGTGGCGCACGGGGGGGGACCCGTCGCACGAGCGCATCCTGCCGGGAGGCACCAGCTACGACCCCATCACCCTGGAGCAGGGGCTGACGCATGACCCCGTGTTCGAGGCCTGGGCCGCCCTGGTGAACAACGTCGAGGGTGACGCGGCGATGTCCTTGAAGAACTTCCGCAAGGACCTGGTGATCAACGTCCTCAACATGCAGGGGCAGGTGGCCATCTCCTACAAGATCCTCCGGGCCTGGGTGTCGGAGTACCAGGCGCTGCCGGACCTGGACTCGCAGGCGATGAACACGGTGGGCATCCAGACGCTCACGCTCCAGCACGAGGGCTGGCAGCGTGACACGAGCGTGCCCGAGCCCGCGGAGACCTGATGCTGCTGCAAGCGGACCACCTCGCCGGAGGCGTCCAGCGCGTCCATGACGGGCTTCTCGTGGAAGAAGCGGATGACCTCGCCCAGCAGGCGCAGGTCGTTCTCCCCCGCGCTCACCGTGTCCTCGGCGGC
>NZ_RAWR01000498.1:0-551 GCF_003986945.1 Corallococcus sp. AB018
CTCTGTAGCAGTACAGCCCTTTGGGTTGATAAACGCAGTTTTCTCCTCATCTGTGGGATGCATGGCTATTTGATGATATTCCCTGTAGGCATCCAGGAAGCTCATCCTTCCATGCCCCGAAGTGGCGTCTACCAGCTGGTCAATCTTGGGTAGAGGAAAACTGTCTTTGGGACATGCCTTGTTCAGGCTGGTAAAGTCCACGCAGACCCTCCATTTACCATTCTTTTTCTTTACCACCACTGTATTTGATAGCCATGTCGGGTAGTTTACCTCTCGAATGGCCCTGGCCTCCAAAAGTCTGTCTACTTCCTCTTCTACTACTTCGACATGCATCAACGTCGGTCTTCTTGCTCGTTGGATTACAGGTTTGGCCGACCTGTCAACGTTCAGTTTATGGCAAGTGACCTCGGGGTCAATGCCAGGCATTTCGTAGGGTGTCCAGGCGAACACCTCAATGTTGGTTCTTAGAAAAGTTTCCAACTCTTTTCTCCTCTTCTTCGGCTAGGCCTGAGCCGAGAAGAAAGAACCGTTCTTCATCCCTATCTGGGATG
>NZ_RAWR01000499.1:0-540 GCF_003986945.1 Corallococcus sp. AB018
AGACATGCAAGAAGAATTTGACAATTGGACTTAGACGCTACGCGAAGCCGATTTGAGAATTGGACTTATACGCTTTCGCGAAGCCAGTTTGGAAATTGGACTTATACACTACGCGAAGCCGGTTTGAAAATTAGACTTATACGCTACGCGAAGCCGGTTTGAAAATTGGACTTGTACGCTACGCAAAGTCGGTTTGAAAATTCAGAATTTATGCAATGCAATGTAATGAAACAATGCAAATGATATGCAATGCATTTGAGATGATCAAACCACAAGCAGTATAAAACCACACAAATGTCATAGAGATGATGGAGATGTAAAGTCCGTCTACCATAGAAAAGGTGCCGCAACCCTCAAACCACAATATCAACAGTGTGGAATAAGTGCGTACACATGCAGAACTATGAGTAATGTAGACGGACACAAGAACAAGTAATTGGGTGGGATGACAAAAGTAGGGAATGACCCACTAATGAAAGAACATGATCCTAAATGTTGGACACAACAAATTATACTACAATGTAATATACACAATGGATA
>NZ_RAWR01000500.1:0-539 GCF_003986945.1 Corallococcus sp. AB018
ATATATATATGAGCAGTGAGCTAAAGCCCAGTGAATAACATATGCGTAAAGAGGTTAAGAATGAATGTCCTTTCAGTATTGAAAGCAGTCATTTAAATAGTATATCAGTCATTCAGTTTGTGGCTCATAAATCATGCCACATAGTAATTCAGAAACTATAATAGTCATATGTGGTACACCCAATAGCAAAACAGTACAGTAGGTCTTAATAGACTGAACAGTCAGTTGATGGCCATCAAAACAGTAAACAGTAGTAGTTTAAACATTGGAACTGACAGAGATCTCTGTAATAGTAGCAGTAGCAGTAACAGTAACAGTAAGTTGCTATGGATGCCACGAGTACAGTTCATAAATAGGACAAACATTCATTCAGTAAGTAATGTTACTTCAGAAAGCAGTACAGTCAATCGTTCAGAAAATAATCTCAATTGAACATATCTTTACAAAATTGTTACTCACAGAGTTTTGGGCTACAGATAAGCTAGTACGCGTCTTCGAATGCCAACCCTACATAGTTACAGAGTGAACACACACTAAGC
>NZ_RAWR01000501.1:0-525 GCF_003986945.1 Corallococcus sp. AB018
GGCCGGTGGGGCGCGGGGGCCACGCGCACGTCGCGCCAGAAGCGGGGCAGGTAGCTGTCCAGGCGGCGCGCCGGAGCATCCGCGCTCACGAAGCGCGAGGCCCACGCGTCCACCTCGAAGTCGCTGGAGAGCCAGTACGCCTCGCCGAGGCTGGCATCCACTGCGTAGGCGACGCTGCTGGGGCGCGGGTCGCTCGCGTCGAAGCGCTCCCGCACCACGCCTGCGCCCAGCAGCACGCACGCCAGCGCGAGCATGGGCAGCGCTACCGTCCGGCCGGGGCGCGCCGTGGGCGCGAAGACCTGCGGCCACAGCATCGCGAGCCAGGGCGCCACCGCCAGCGTCGCCACCGGTGCCAGGGCGAGCGTCAGCGCGACGTAGAGGTTGAGCACCTGCGGCACCCACAGCATCAGGGCCGGAATGGCGCTCACGGCCAGCAGCAGGCGGCCCCGCGCGGAGGGTTGCTCCGGCGACCCGCGAAGCCGTCCTCCGAGCGTCAACGCGCCCACAAGGGCAGGTACCGAGAAC
>NZ_RAWR01000502.1:0-521 GCF_003986945.1 Corallococcus sp. AB018
CGCACACGCAGATCGGCACTCCACCACGCCGAAATAGTGGCAGAAGAGGTAGGCAACCTGCTGGAGGCAGGAGCAATAAGAGAAGTGCACTACCCAAGATGGATCTCCAACACAGTTGTAGTGCCAAAAAAGAATGGTAAATGGCGTGTCTGCGTCGACTACAAAATAGTCAACAAGGCGTGCCCAAAAGACAGCTTTCCTCTACCACGGATAGATTAATTGGTAGACCTAACGGCGGGGCACAACCGACTTAGCTTTCTGGATGCATACAGAGGCTACCACCAAATCGCCATGCATGAACCAGACCAGGAGGTCACATCCTTCACGACACCAAGGGGATTATATTGCTACAAGGTCATGCCCTTTGGCCTAAAGAATGCAGGGGCAACATTCCAACGGATGGTCACCAAGATGTTTGAACCATTGTTAGGCAGAACAATGGAGGCTTACATTGACGACATGGTGGTCAAAAGCAAGGATGAGAATGACCATCTTAAAGATCTAGACGAGATGTTCCAGAT
>NZ_RAWR01000503.1:0-521 GCF_003986945.1 Corallococcus sp. AB018
TTGTATAGCCATCCGGGAGTGGGAGATGTTGGTTGCACTTGGCGAGTTTGATTTGCTTTTGAGTGAATCTGTTGAGGCTGCGACCTTATTTTCTGTAGTTGTGCAGCCTACACTTGTGAATCGAGTGTTAGAGGCACAGAGAGGTGACCTTGAAGTAGAATGCCTCCGAGAGAAGATCTCCAGTGGGAAGGTTGAGAAGGGTTTGATTGTGTATCCCGACCTAAGTGTGAGATATCGAGACCGTTTGTTTGTGCCGGAGTCTTGCCGAGAGGAGGTACTCCGAGAGTTTCACCATTCGCGCCTTGCGGTGCATCCGGGAGGTACTAAGATGTATCTGGATTTGGGTCGCCAGTTTTGGTGGCGGGGTATGAAGAGAGATGTGGCTGTTTTCGTATCGAAGTGCCTTACTTGCCAGCAAGTGAAGGCCGAGCATCAGAGGCCAGCGGGTTTGTTGCAACCCTTGCCTATTGCCGAGTGGAAGTGGGAGCATGTCACTATGGACTTCGTTGTGGGTCTTCCGA
>NZ_RAWR01000504.1:0-507 GCF_003986945.1 Corallococcus sp. AB018
CATTTACCCCTATGAACCTGAGGTTTTTGATGCATACAAGTCTTTCTGTTGGAAGGCTTATACATAACCAAAGGAATGCTTATAGTGTCTCCATTACCTGATAAAACGATCTTTTCCGGTAAAAAGAATGAGCTTTCCCTTGTGTTCGGCTATAGCGCCCCGAATCTAGAGCTTATGGTCTTAAAAGCGTTCCAACCCAGTTCCAACAATGCACTTCTCGGCACATCATCGGTAGGGGAAAGCGGAACTGCTTGACGCTGCATACTAAAAACAACAAACCCGATTCGCATCATTATGCTCGATAAAAGGAATGAGGGAAGCTCCAATCGAAAAATATTGGAAGGGAAAAATACTTCGAAGATGAACCTGTTCCCATGCAATAGTCAGGAATTCTTGACGGTATCGAGCTGGAACAACTTGTTCTTCCTGAATACCCCGATTCAACGCCAAAGAATTTCCTGCCGCTACCATATAGTATTCATCTCGACCTGGTGATAAATAAAGCAT
>NZ_RAWR01000505.1:0-507 GCF_003986945.1 Corallococcus sp. AB018
TGGATGTATGATTATCTGTTCGTGCTTATATGTTTAAACTGTTAATTGAAGGCCTTATCGGCGGCCGAATTAGAAATTGATCGATATTTTATGATCGTTGTAATTAATGTGATTTTATGATATAATTATCTGAAAACTGATTCGGTATGATTAATTAGATTAAAACAAGCTAATTAAAGAGTTAGGCTTAATTACCAAATTGCCACCCTTAGTGGCCCACTCAATATAACTTGTATGAGCCTTGTATACACTTGAAGAACATTTCCATCAGCCTTTTCTCCTTGAGCTTAGCCGACCTTGAGAGGGAGAGAGTGAGAGAAATTGGTTTTCATCTTGAATTGCTTGGAACTTGGTGTATTGCTTGCTAATTGAAGTGTTGATTGCTACTTTGAGCTCCTAGACCTTGAACACAAGACTAAGGTAGGACATTCACCTTCTTGTTGTTGTCTTAGAATTCATTCTTGCACAATTCATGCTTCAATTGTAGAGCTAAGCCATGTTTTGGTG
>NZ_RAWR01000050.1:0-47471 GCF_003986945.1 Corallococcus sp. AB018
GGTGGACACCATCCTGGGGCGCAGGAACGCGGAGCGCCCTCCCCCACCGCCCCGGGGCGACACGGCCCGTCCCCCTCCGGGTCCGGACGCGCGTGGCCCTTCGGGTGGACCGGGACAGGACGGCCGGCCCAACGGATCGCGCCCGCCAGGGGACGAGGGCCGCATGCGCTCGCCGTCCCCGAGGACCGACGGAGCACCACCGCCGCCCAATCAGCAGCCTCCCGCGCAGCCCCAACAGCCGCCGCGGCGCTGAAGGCGGGGTCGTCAGCGCAGGAGGGTTCCCGCCTCGAATCTCCAAAACCTGTCCGACTGTCCGACAGGTTTCCGCAGCCCGGATGAAGCGGCGGCCCCCTGCCGCGGTTGTCCAAAACCTGTCCGACTGTCGGACAGGTTTGTCCGGGTCGCCGCCAAGGGGGCGTGTTCCCTCAGGGTTCTCGACTCGCCTCCATCTGGACGGGAGTCATGTCAGAGGACCTGGCGACGCCGTGAGCACGGACTGGGTCGGTGTGCACCGGGCTCTCTCCCCGTGCCGGATGGCGCGGTGCGCTGCCCTCGCACCCGTGCGGGGAATGCGCTACGTCGCGGTGCGTGTGGACGGGCCTGCTGCTCCTGGTGGCGCTCGCGGCCGGGGAGCCGTTGGAGGACGCGCGCGAGTCCTTTGCGGCGGGCCGGTACGCGGAGGCGGAACAGCAGGCGCTCCAGGCCCCACCTTCTGGCGCCTCGCTGTACCTCGTGGGACTGGCCCGCTTCCGCTTGGGCCGTCCCGCGGAAGCGCTGGAGGCCCTGGAGGCCGCGGGGCACGCTTCGGATGCTCCGGAGCCCGACGCCTGGAACTTCAACCGGGGCGCATGCCTCTACGCCCTGGGGCGCTTCGCGGAGGCGGAGGAGGCTTTCGCGCGCGTCCGTGAAGGTGCCCCACTCGCCCGCGTGGCGTGGATCAACGCTGGCTTCGCCGCGTTCGACGCGGGCGCTCCGGACCGTGCCGCGCAATGGGCGGAGCGAGCCTCGCCGGGTGCATCCACGGCGGAGGCGCTGCAGGTAGAGGAGCTGCGCGCCCTGGTCTCGCCCGCCGTGAACGAAGGGGATGAGGCCTACCGTCAGGGACTCGCGTCCTTCGACGCCGGCCGGTTCGACGAGGCCCGTGCGCACTTCCTGCGCGCGGCGGAGCGGCAGCCCGACTCCGGCAGGGCCCGGCTCATGGCGGGTGCGTCGGCCTGGCGCATGGGCTCACGCGCGGAGGCCCGCGAGGACCTCACCGTGGCGCTCGCGCTGACGTTGACCCCGCTGGACCGCGCGACGGCGTATCAGTACCTGGACCTGCTCTCCCACGGACTGCGCTCCAGCGGCCCGGCCCTCTGGGCCTCCGCGACCGTGGGGCCGGGCTTCGACAGCAACGTGCTCCAGGTAGGCGTCGCGGCCCGCGACGTGTCCGGCGCGAACGCGGACGTGGTGACCGCGAGCCCCTTCGCGGAGGCCAGCGTGGGCATCACCGCGCGCTTCCGCCTGTCCGACCGGCTCTTCGCGGCCCTGTCCTACGGCGGCAGCCAGCGCGCCTACTCTGAATCCTCCGTCCGGGACTACTCGCTCCAGCTCCACCGCGCGACGGCGGCCGCGGAGTGGGAGGCCGCGCACCGGGTGCGCGTGGGGTTCCTCGCGGGCGGAGACATCTTCTTCACCGGCCTGGCGGACTTCCGGGGACTCCAGGCCTCCGTGAATGCCACCGCGTGGCTGGCCTGGGACGAAACCGAACACACCAGCACGCGGCTGGACCTGGGCGCCGCCGGCAAGGACGGAATTGGAGAGGAGTTCGCCTACCTCACCGGTCCACGTCTGGACGCGACGCTGTCCCAGGAATGGCGCCTGGGGCCCGCGAGCATCACCGCGTGGTACCGCTACCGGCAGGACCGCATCGGCACGCTGGAGCAATCCTTCACCAGCGAGGATGCATCCCTCGTGTCGCAGACGTATGTCATTCCGTTCGGCTTCACGGGTCACGCCGTGGGCGTGGCCAGCCGGTGGCAACCCCTGCCATGGCTCACCGCCAGCCTGGACGCGGACGTGGAGTGGCGCCGCTACCTGGAGGACAACGCCCTGCGCGTCGTGACGGCCGGAGGAGACACCGAGACGTGGGACGTCCGCCGCCGCCACGACACGCGCTTCGTGCTCATCCCCTCCGTGAGCGCCCGGCTGTCGAGCCACCTGCGGCTCACCGCTCGCTACGAGTTGCTGGTGAACCGCTCCAACATCGACACGCGACTGACGGACGACGACCCCGCCGCGTGCGAAGGCGCGGAGCACCTCTGCCACGCGTATGACGCCACGAACGGCAACTACGAGAAGCACGGGGTGATGCTCCAGCTCGAAGCCGTGTGGTGAGCCGGCCCCGCGTGTCCGCTCCCCGATAGCGCTGTCCATCCACGGGGTGGGGCCTTCAGGCAAGGCAGCGTGGAGGAAGTGTTGCAAGGGCTGGGATGCCTCTCCACCTTGCCGCACGACGAACCCACGACAGAGGAGGCACACCATGCCCATGTCCCGACTGCCGCTGATGCTCGCCGCGACCACGGCGCTTTGTTTCTCCGCGGGTTGTTCCAAGAAGGGGATGCACAAGGAGGAGTCCAAGGAGCCGATGTCCGCCACCGCGATGTCGTCCACGGGAGACCAGCGCTGCCCCATGTCCGTTCCGGGCGCGCAGGTCCAGACGCAGGACACGTCCGACGGCGTGGCGCTCATGTTCACCACGTCCGACCCGTCGCAGGTGTCCGACCTCCAGGCGCGCGCCCGACGGATGCTGAACGAGCAGTCCAAGCGCACCGCCAGCGCGGAGACACCCCTGGACCTGGCGCAGGAGGAGGACCTGGGCGACAGCGCCACGGAGATGCAGGATGGCCGCGACGATAGCGGCACCGGCGGAGGTGGCGCCCAGGGCATGGCCGGGGCGCCCAGCGTCCCCTCCAAGGCCGTGGCAACGGACACGCCGGAGGGCATCACCATCACCTACTCCGCGCAGGACCACATGCAGCAGCGCCAGCTCATCGACGAGGTCCACGAGACCGCCCGCCAGCTGAAGGGCGGCAACTGCCCCGGCATGTAGCCCATGCCCACGCGCCGGGACGGCGTGACGAGCGCCGTCCCGGCGGAAGTCCTACCGGCGGAACACCACCGTGAGGTTGTTGCTCGGCATCTCCACCACGCGCTCGCGCTGGAGCCCGTGGCGCGCCGCCTCCGCGGTCACCGCGCCCAGCTCGCGCACGCCCCAGGACGGGTCGCGCGCGCGGAGCGATTCGTCGAAGGCGAGGTTGCTCGGCGCGGCCTCCTTCCCCTCCACGAAGTAGGGGCCGTACAGCACCAGCCGTCCGCCCGGACGCAATACCCGCGCCGCGCCCCGCATCAATCCCTGGCAGGCCGCCCACGGCGAGATGTGGATCATGTTCACGCAGAGCACGGCGTCCGCGTGCTCCACCGGCCATGCGTCCGAGCTCGCGTCCAGCAAACGCGCGGGCAGGACATTGGCCAACCCTTCCTCCACGCGCCACGCGTCGATGCTCTCCAGCGACGACGGGTCGCCGTCCGTCGGCTGCCAGGTCAGCCCCGGGAACGCCTTCGCGAAGAAGGCCGCGTGCTGGCCGGTGCCGCTCGCCACCTCCAGCAACGTGCCCTCCGTGGGCAGCACCTCCCGGAGGACGGCGAGGAGCGGTTCGCGGTTGCGTTCGGTGGCCGGGGCGTGACGCTTCATGCCCTCCCCTCTTCCACACCCGAGCACGCGAGGAAAGGCCTCTCGCGGAAGATTGCAATCACAGTCAAACCGGCGGGCGCCCGCGCACGGAATCCGCAACACTTTCCGGGACCTGTCGAAAACCTCCTGCCTCGACTCGCCTCATCCCCAGGCAGGAGTGACCTTGACGTTCTTCAACCGGAATGTTTCACACATGCTGTGCTCGGTATCGCTGCTCACGCTCGCGAGTTGCGGGCCGTTGGCGGAAGACGCCTCCTCCCTCCCCGAGCAGGAGGTCGCGACCGCCCGGCAGGCGGTGTCCAACATCGCGTACCGGAGCAGCGCCACGGCGGGCGGCAGCACGCGCACGTCGCTGAGCATCGCGAAGCCCACGGGCACGGCGGTGGGTGACGTGCTGCTGGCGCGCATCATCAACCGCAACAACGTGGCCGCGGTGGCGACGCCTCCCGCGGGCTGGACACTGGTTCGCTCGGACCAGAGCGCGTCGCAGCTCAAGGCGTGGATCTTCTACAAGGTCGCCACCGCGTCCGAGCCGTCCACGTACGCGTTCAACATCGACATCGCCAGCTACATGGCCGGCAGCATCTCCGCGTTCTCCGGCGTGGACACGGCCAACCCCATCGACGCGCAGACGGGCCAGAAGAACGGCCTCACCGCCAGCTTCAACACGCCCGCCCTCTCCACCAGCACGGCCAACGGCGTCGCGGTGTGGTTCGGCTCGCAGCTGTGGACCGGCGCCGCGTGCCCGGCAAGCCCCATCGTCCCGCCCGCGGGCTTCACCGAACCCGAGGACACCTGCCTCGTGTCCTCGTCCACGGGCGTCATCTACAACGTGGCCTACAAGGACCTGGGTGCCGCGGGCGCGCAGGGCTCGTTCAACGGCTCCTCCCCCTACGCGGAGACGAACACCGCGCAGGTGGTGGCGCTGCGCGCGGCCAACGCCTCCACCTCCTGCTCCGTGGGGGACACCTTCTCCACCGCGTACACCACCCAGGGCACCGTGACGGCCACCGCGCTGGTGGAGCCGTCGGGCATCGCCGCCAGCCGCCTCACGCCGGGCGTCCTCTACGCGCACAACGAGGACACCACCGCCATCGTCGCCATCAGCACCGCGGACGCGAGCACGAAGGGCACCTTCACCGTGTCCAACGTGACGCCCGCGGACTGGGAGGACGTCGCCACCGGCCCGTGCCCCGCTGGCCAGTGCATCTACATGGGCGACATCGGCCGCTCGAGCGCCAACTTCCCCACGCCGCCGTCCACCTTCGCCGTCTACCGCATCCCGGAGCCCGACATCGGCGCGGGCCAGACAAGTGGAAACCTCACCGCCGAGGCCTTCCCCTTCCAGTACCCGGACACGCCCAAGGACGCGGAGACCATCATGGTCCACCCCACCACGGGCGACATCTACATCGTCACCAAGTCCTACTCGGGCGCGAGCAAGGTCTACAAGTTCCCCCAGCCGCTCCCCACGCCGGGAACGATGAGCACGCTCGTGTTCGTGGCCAACCTCCCGCTGCCCACCACCACGGACACCAACTACGGCGCCGCCACGTCCGGCGCCATCCACCCGTGCGCCAACCGCTTCCTGCTGCGCACCTACCGCAAGGTGTATGAGTTCCGCGCCGCCACCGGCGCGGCCTTCGAGACCGCGTTCGCCGCCACGCCCGTCTCCCTGACGGACACCGTGGAAGGACAAGGCGAGGCCATCGAGTACGACCCGACCGGCACGGCCTATTACACGATGAGCGAGTCGCCCTCGCCCTTCAAGCTCAAGCGCGTCGTGCGCCAGTAGCCCGCAATCGCAGTCATGCCCAGGCCGCGTCCGGCGCCCCACGCCGGGCGCGGCCTTCGCGCGCCGTGAGACATCCACGGCGCGCCAGCATGCCTGGACGGAATTTATGTTATTTCTCGTTTTCCATATATAATCGCAGCAATGCGATGCTTCCGTCCCCATCTCGCGCGCGCCGCCGCGCTGCTCTCGGTGTTCACTCCGTTGCTGGCCTGTGGGCCGGACGGAGGCGCGCCGCCCTCCCCTGACGCGCTGCCCGGACAGTCACGGGCGTTGGCGACGACGGAGCACAAGGCGTTCCGGGTGATGACGTACAACGTGCGCGGTCCCCTGGACACGGGCGTGCGCGCGTGGCCCAACCGCAAGGCGGCGGTCCTCCAGCGCATCCTCGCGAACAACGCGGACATCGTCGGCGTGCAGGAGGCCCAGGCGCCCTCGGGCGGCCCCAGCATCCCCGCGGACCTCATCGCGGGGCTCACGGGCGCGGACAAGCCCTACGGCGTCTACAACCCGGGCGGCGGCAGCCCGAAGCTCATCTTCTTCAAGAAGAACCGCTTCGAGATTGCCCCCGAGGTCGGCCAGGGCAACGAGGCGCTCGTGAATCCCTACGCCTCCAGCGCCACGTGCTTCAGCCACGCGGAGGGGAAGAAGATTGCCTGGGTGGGCCTGCGCGACCTGACGTCCGGCCAGGTGTACTTCGTGGCCAACACGCACTTCGCCTACGCGGCGGCGTGCTCACTGGGGCGGCTCAAGGAGGCCGAGCAGATGGCGTCGTTCCTGGCCACGAAGCCCGGGGGCCTGCCGGTCATCGCCATGGGGGACTTCAACTCCGACGCGCAGGGCCAGTCCACGCCGGGGGAGACCACCATCGCGGACCTGGAGGGCGGGGCCCGGCTGTTCCGCACCGCGCGCTTCGACGGCGTGACGGGCGAGGCTGACGCCACGTTCAACAACGCGTGGAGCGGCTCCACGTCCACGAAGTACCAGCGGCTGGACTACATCTTCCACAACGGGGGCGCGCTCACCTCGTCCGCGCCCGCCATCGACCGGACGGAGAGCGGCGGCCTCACGCCGTCGGACCACTACCCGGTGCTCGCCACCCTTCGCCCGTCCATCTTCACCGCGGGCTCCACCCTTTCGCCCACGCCCAACGGCACGTCCACCAGCACGCAGCTGTTCTTCGCGGACGTCACCGGAGATGGCTGCGCGGACCGCATCACCTGGAACTACGCGGTGGGCGAAGGCGAGACGTGGGTGGCGAAGTCGAAGTGCGACGGCGGCTTCGCCACGGCGGTGAAGAACACGGGCGCGACGAGCGGTGTCGCCACCACGCGCTTCTTCTTCGCGGACGTCACCGGCGACGGCTGCGCGGACAAGGTCCTCTGGCGGCCCAACCTGGGGGACGGCGAGGTGCGCATCTACCCCGCGAAGTGCGACGGCACCTTCGGCGACCGCGTGGCCGTCACCCAGGCGGCCAGCACCAGCGACGCCACGCGCTTCTTCTTCGCGGACATCACCGGCGACGGGTGCGCGGACCTGGTGCGCTGGAACCCCACGCAGAGGTCCGGCGCGTTCGACACCTTCGTGTCGAAGTGCAACGGCACAGTGTCGTTCGGCGCCGCGGTGACGAGCACGACGGGAGCGAACACGAGCGCTGGCACCCGCGTGTCCTTCGCGGACGTGGACGGCGACGGCAAGGCGGACCGCATCCTCTGGAATCCGGACCAGGAAGGGGGCCGCACGCGCGTGTACCGCTCCACCGGCGCGGGGGCGTTCGTGCTGTTCTTCCTGCACGAGTCAGGCACCAGCGGCGTGGACACGTCCCGCTTCTACTTCGCGGACGTGGACGGCGACGGCAAGGCGGACAAGGTCTTCTGGCGGCCGGGCTTCCGCGAGGGCCGGATGCAAATCTATCCGAGCACCGGCACCAACTTCGCGGGCAGCCCGGTGATGGACAACACGGGCTTCAGCAACTCGGAGAACACCGGCTTCTTCTTCGCGGACATCGACGGCCGGGACGGCGCGGACAAGGTGTACTGGAACCCCGGCAACTACGACGGCGACACCAAGGTGTTCCGCGCGCTGGCGCCGTAGCGGCAAGGCGCCAGCACGCGGAAGGGGCGCGCTTCAGTCCTGGAGGATGAGCTCGCTGTGCGAGAGCGTTTCCCACGCGTCCAGTCCGTTCACGGCAGGGGCCTCCTTGAAGAGGCTTTGGTAGCCGCGGCCCGTCCCCAGGAAGCTCGAGCCCCACACCAGGGTGTGGCGGCCCACGCCCAGTTGCGTCCTGGGTGCGACGCCCTCTGGCAGGGTGAAGAGGGTGAAGCCGTCCCGGGTCGCGGGAGCGGTGATGACCCAGGAGAACCGCTGCTCGTAGTCAACGGGCAACAGGCGCACCATCACGCTGTGAGCGGCAGGGTCAGCGCTCCAGCGCACCGTCAGGCCCGAGCGCTGCGCCGAACCCGGCGCCTCCGCCGTGCCCGGCGTGGGTGAGGTGAGCGTCATGGGCGCGGGCAGGGCCAACCGCGTGACGCCCCGGGGAGCCGGCGAGGCATTCGCCACCACAGTCCCGGGCTGGCCGGGGCTGCCCGCCGCCACGGACAGCCGGACCTCCACGGCGTCGAACGGCGGCGTCCGGGCCAGGACCGGGAGCTCGATGGGCTCGGCACCGGAGGTGGTCCTCGTGAAGAGGACATCCGACCCGAGCAGGAAGGAGGCGGAGACGTTTCCCACCGGCGCATAGGGCTGGACCTCCGGCACCTCGACAGACAGCAGCTGGTCCACCGGGTGGTCCATGGGGAGGACCAGGTCCCCGACCGTCCGCCCCTCCCCCACGGCGATGTCCCGCAACAGCCCCACCTTCTGGGCGTTGAACCGGTCGGTGACGACCAGCGCCACCTTGCCGGGGTTTTCACCCATCACGTCGAGGCGAAAGCTCCCATCCGACTCGGCCAGCGTGTGGCCCGTG
Source organism: Corallococcus sp. AB018 (assembly GCF_003986945.1). Classification (NCBI taxonomy): domain Bacteria; kingdom Pseudomonadati; phylum Myxococcota; class Myxococcia; order Myxococcales; family Myxococcaceae; genus Corallococcus; species Corallococcus sp. AB018. The sequence goes on from NZ_RAWR01000050.1 coordinate 8,491, forward strand.
AAGCCCTTTCCCACCACGTACACATTCGTCCAGGAGAACCCATTGTTCGTCACGCGTCCGGTGAGGGTGGCCTGCCGGGTGGATGACGGGAGGTCCTCGGGTGAGCCCAGGATGGAGCGGACCCACACCTCCGAGCCCTCCACGCCCAGCGCCGTGCTGACCATCACTTCGTCTCCGAGCTTCACGACGAAGGTGATGTCCTGCGGGCGGGTGGTGGCCGCGCCCTCGAACCGCGCGATGCCGTCACGGCCCAGGGGCTGACGAAAGAGGCTGCCATCCCCCAGCAGGACGGTGACGTCCTCCATTTGGGGGAGGAGCCGGGCGAAGGCCCACCAGTCCGAGTGGACGATGAGGGCGGACGGGCCCGCCGTCCCCGCATCCGGAGACTTCGGGTCGGTCTTGTCGCCACAGGCGACGCACAGCAGCACGGCAAGCGCGAACAGTCGATTCATGGAAGATCCCCCTGAAGAAGGGTGCAGCGTCCGGAAGCCGGCCCCCCCAAGCACGCACCCAACCCACCGGGACTCATACACGAAGATGAGCCCTCCTTGGGCCCTACCCCACCAACCCATGGCCCCGGACGGTGCGACGCGCGCAGACTGCGCCCCCACATGCGCGCCCTGCTCCTAGCCACCGTCCTGTCCGGGGTCCTCGTCTCCGCGTCCGCGCGGGCCCAGGTCCCTGCCCGTTCCTACGTGCTGCGCCCCGCGCGCGTCTTCGACGGCACCGCCGCGAAGCCCCATACGGGCTGGGTGGTGGTCGTCACCGGCGAGCGCATCGTCGCGGTGGGAGCGTCCCAGGGCGTGAAGGCGCCGGAGGGGGCGGAGGTCATCGACCTGCCCGGCGCGACGCTGCTGCCCGGCCTCATCGAAGGCCACTCGCACCTGTTCCTGCATCCGTACAACGAGGCGACCTGGAACGACCAGGTGCTCAAGGAGTCCCTGGCGCTGCGCGTGGCGCGGGCCACCAACCACGCGAAGGCGACGCTGATGGCGGGCTTCACCACCACGCGTGACCTGGGCACGGAGGGCGCGGCGGACGCGGACGTGGGCCTCAAGCAGGCCATCGACCAGGGCATCATCCCGGGCCCGCGCATGGTCGTCACCACGCGCGCGCTGGTGGCCACCGGCAGCTACGGCCCCAAGGGCTTCGCGTCCGAATGGACCGTGCCCCAGGGCGCGGAGGAGGCGGACGGCGTGGACGGCCTCACGCGCGCGGTGCGCGGGCAGATGGGGCTCGGCGCGGATTGGATCAAGGTCTACGGCGACTACCGCTGGGGCCCTCGCGGCGAGGCGCTCCCCACCTTCTCCCAGGAGGAGATGCGCCTCATCGTGGAGACGGCGAGGAGCGGCGGGCGCCCGGTGGCCGTGCACGCCAGCACGCCGGAGGGCATGAAGCGCGCGGTGCTCGCCGGCGCGGAGAGCATCGAGCACGGCGACGCCGGTACGCCGGAGGTCTGGAAGCTGATGGCCCAACGGGGCGTGTTCCTGTGCCCCACGCTGGCGGCGGGCGACGCCATGCTCCAGTACCGCGGCTGGAAGCGCGGCGTGGACCCGGAGCCCGAGTCCTCGAAGAAGAAGCGCGAGGGCCTCAAGGCCGCGCTGGCGGCGGGCGTGCCCCTGTGCGTGGGTGGGGACTCGGGCGTCTTCACGCACGGGGAGAACGCGCGCGAACTGGAGCTGCTGGTGGCCAGCGGCGTGACGCCCGCGCAGGCGCTCCAGGCGGCCACCTCCGGCAACGCGCGCATGCTGCATTGGGAGGACCGCGTCGGGCAGGTGAAGGCCGGGCTCTTCGCGGACCTGGTCGCCGTGGAGGGAGACCCCACGCAGGACATCAGCGCCGTGCGACAGGTGCGGCTGGTGATGAAGGGCGGCACGCTGTACCGGCGCTGAAAGCCAGGCTCAGAGCGGCGTGCTCACGATGCGCACGGAGCGCTCCTCCACGAAGTACCGGCGAACGAAGTCCTTGATTCCCGCGGGCGTGAGCGGAGGCGGCGGCTGGAGGAAGCCCAGGTCCGTGCCGCCCTCCCGGCGCGGCTCCGAGGCCTCCGCCGCCAGGGCATCCGCCAACGCCGGGCCCGCGCTCGACAGCCCGTCCACCTCGCGCCGTCCCCGCTGGGCCAGCAGCTTCTGCTCGACGGCGGAGGGCGGACGCTTCGCCAACGACTCGAAGGTCTCCTGCATCCGCGACGGCAGGAGGGAGCCGTCCAGGGAGCGCGTGTACGCGAACGCCAGGAGCAGGTCGTTGCCGCGCAGCGTGAGGCACCGCACGTCCACGCCGGAGACGATGGGCTCCTTGACGTGCACCGCGAGCAGCAGCCGCAGCTCGAGCAGCGCCGCCACCGCTCGGCACGTCGCCCTCGCCTCCTTGGGGAGCGCATAGCCCAGCGTCACGAAGGTGTTGTCCGCCCGTGTCTCCTGCTCCACCGGGAAGAGGGCCTCCTCCAGCGCGGGCGCCACCTGCTCCTCCGCCAGGGCCGGCGCCAGCCGGTAGCCCTCGTCCACCAGGCGGCGCGCGTCGTCTCCGCCCACGGCGCCCGTGAAGACAAGCGAGACGTTGGAGGTGAGGTACTCCGAAGCGTAGAACCTCAGCACGTCCTCGCGCGTGATGCGGCCGCGCGAGTCCCGCGAACCGATGAGCGCGTAGGCGGCGGACACGCTGGAGAAGAGGGCCCCTTCAATCTGGCTGCCCAGCAGCGAGTCCTTGAAGTGGTACGTGCTCTCCGTCTGGATGATGCCCAGCTCGCGCTCCAGCCGCTTGCCGCCGGGGAGCATGGGACTGGTCACCATGCGCAGCATGTCCCGGGCCAACGGGACGAACGCGCTCGCGGGAGCATCCAGCATGTACACGGTGGCGTTCGACAGGGTGTGGGCATTCAGCACGCCGCCGGCCGCCTCCACGCGCGCGCGCAGCTCCGGGCCCGCCAGGTCCTGGCTGCCGTGGAACACCAGGTGCTCCACCAGGTGCGCCAGGCCCTCCTTGCCCGGCGGATCATGCGAGGCGCCGGAGCGCACCACCACGCGCAGCGACGCGGTGTCCGACGCGGGCTGGGGCACCAGCAGCAGCTCCGTCCCATCCAACAGCGTCTCGGAGGTGATGGCCGGCGCGGCGGCGGCGGGCTGGGACGCGGTCTGCTTGCGTGAAGCCGCGCCCACCGGGGACGCGGCGAGCAGCACCCACCCGAGCAGCGCGGGCATCCAGGAGAAAGGGCGAGGCATGGGTTATCTCCGCCGCATCCGTGCGCCCGCCGTGGAGCGGAGCGGAACGACGCTGGGTGTGAACAGCAGATGGACGCGGCGGTCCTCTCCCAACCAGCCCTGCACGGACTGAGTGAGGGACTCCGGCGTGAGCGACGTCAGCGCGGCCTCCAGCTCCGGCGCGTACCAGGCCGGCGCGTGCACGCTCGCCGCGAGCGCGAGCCCCACCTCCGTGGGACTCCGGTCGTCCGTCCGCAGCCGCGCGAGCACCTGGGCCCGGGCCTGCGCGAACTCCTCCGCGCTCACGCGCCCCTCGCGCACCGCCCCCACCTCCTCCAGCATGAAGGGCCCCAGGTCCAGCGCGGACGGGTCCCGCGCGGGCAGCGTCAGCACCAGCTGATCCATCCACGGCGTCAGCACCACGGATGCGTCCTGCGCGTAGCCCACGCCCAGGCGGCGGAAGCGCTGCTCCAGCCGCTGTCCCAGGAGCACGCCCACCACCCGCGCCGCCGCGGCCTGCCGCGCGTCCTTCAATTCAATGGGATAGGCCAGCACGTTGATGTCGCTCACCGCCGGAAGCTTGAGCGTCACCGGAAGCTGGGGAGACAGCCGCGTCACCGCCGACGGCGTCCCTCCCTTGTAACGGGCCACGGTGCGCTTCAGCGCCTCCACGTCGAAGTCCCCGGCGGCGATGACCACCGCGTTGCGAGGGCTCAACGGCCCGGAGAGGTAGGCGGAGATGTCGCGGTCGGAGAAGGACTGCACCGACTGCGCGTTCGGCGGCACGGGGGCCCTGAAGCGCGGCTCCGTGGAGAGCACCAGGGCCAGCACCGACTCCAGGAAGTCGTCCGCGAAGGTGAGCGACGGGTCCTGCCCGGCGCGCTCCAGCGCTGCCTCCAGCCGCGCGTCATCCACCTGGGGCGAGAGCACCTGCGTCAGCAAGCGCTCCGCGAGCGCATCGAAGTCCTGCCGGGGGGCGCTCAGCGTGAAGCTGCTCTGGCGCAGCCCTGTCGACAGCGTCAGGGTCGCGTTCGCGCCGAACAGCTCGCGCACCAGGTCCTCGTAGCGCCCGCGCCGGTTGGCCTCCAGCATGACGTGCTGGGACACCCGCGTGAGCCCCGCCTGGCCTCCCTCGTCGAAGCGCCCCACGGTGAAGACCACGTGCAGCGTGGCGCGCTCCGCCCCGGTCCGTGGCGCGAGCACCAGGCGCGCGTGCTCCGGCGACTCCCGCGAGCGTTGAACCTCGAAGGGCGCGGCCGACGCCGCGCTCCAGGCCCAGAGCAGCAGCCCTCCCCAGACCCACGCCTTCATGGTGCCTCCTGGCTTGCCTGCGCACCGGTGCCCGTCGCGGGGACCGCCACGGCCGTCCCCACCTTCACGCTGGGGCCCGCCACCGACTCCTCCACCCGCAGGCCGTTGAGCCCCGCCCGCCGCACGGTGAGCGCGTAGCGCGCGGCGCCGTCCGCCGTGTCACGCCGGGGCCAGGCGAGCCGCAGCCGCTGGCCCCACCACTCCAGCGGATGTCCGCCGTACAGCGCCTCCTCCACCACGGGCGAGGAAGACCCCTGGGCCGCCAGCGCTCGCTTCACCCTCACCATGTCCGCCGCGGACTCCCAGCGCGCCTCCCGCTCCTCCTCGTCCTCCGGCCGCGCGTCCTTCTGGGCCAGGGCCCGCGCGCCGCCGTGCACCCGCGAAGGCCGTCCCGCCAGCCACCAGGACAGCTCCAGGCGGTTGCCCCGGGCGTCGTAGGTGCTCCACTCCCCGTCCCGCAGGCCGCGCGCGTAGAGGCCCTCCACGTGCGTGATGCCGCCCGCGAAGAAGTGGGTGTAGGGGCCGTGGAGCTTGCCGGCCGCGTACGTCCTGAGCTCCAGCACGCGCCCGTCCGGAGACAGGTCCTCCACCACGCCCTCCAGCTGCCCCCCGGCGAAGTGGGCGCGGGCCACCACCGCATCCGGTGAGGCCTCGTCGCGGATGCGCCATTCGCCCACTGGCAGCCCCTTCGCGTATTCACCGTCCGCGAGCAGCCGTCCCTCCCGGTCCCAGCGGGACCAGGGCCCGTGGCGCAGCCCCTTCACGAACGCCTCCCGGAAGAGCAACTGTCCCCGCGCGGTCCGCAGCCACGAGGGCCCCTCCGGCGTGTCCAGCGCCGTCACGCAGCGGGACAGCGCGTGCCCCGCTGGCGAGGACGCGCGCCACAAGGTGGTCCCGGAGGGGCAGGCGTCCAGGTTCCAGCGCGGCGCCACGAACAAGCCCGCGGCGATCCCCAGCAGCGCCAGCGCTCCCGCCCCGGACCAGGAGGACGGCAGCGGGGCCGCGGGGCTCGGCGGCGCGGCCCGGGAGACCCGGGGCAGGCCATGCTGTCCCTGGCTCAACTGGTGGAGGACGCCCTCGCGCATCCACAGCGTCCCGCAGGAGGCGCACGGCACCACCGCGACGCCCTGGAACACCACCGTCGCGCACGCGCCCCCGCAGGAGGCGCACTTCGCCGGCCGGCCCCCGGGCTCCTCCAGCAGCCGGCGCAGCGACTCCGCGCGCAGGCCGCGCTCGGTGAAGACCTGGTCCTGCTCACGGGCGGTCAGCAGGTCTCCGCCGCAGCCATCGCAGTGGGACCCCAGCCGCCCCTCGCTCCGCCACAGCGGGGTCGCCGCCGGACAGTCCGGGCAGTCGTAGCCCGCCTCCTGCCGCGCCGACTCCGGTGCCGGAGCGGCCACGGCAGGCGCCGCCTCCGCGCCAGCTGCCTCCACATCGCGCCACGTCCACCACACGGCCCGCAGGAAGCCCAGTTGCAAGCCCAGGAGCACCGCGTCCGCGCAGAGCACGGCCAGGCCCCAGCGGGGCGAGCGCGTGAGGAACTCCTGGGTGAGCAGCAACGGCACACAACCCTGAAGCAGCACGATGCCGGAGGCACAGGCCTTCAGCATCCGAGCGCGGGCGTGCGGCAGCGCGGCCAGGACCCACGCGAGCCGGGGCAACCCCACCAGCAGCAGGCCCGCCACCAGCCCCGCCGCCACCGACGCGAGCCGGGCCGGGGGAAGGGCGCCGCGCCCCCGAAGGCCGTGCACCGCCACCGCCAGGAACAGGGCCCACGCAATCCAGGGCACCAGAGACACCGCGAGCGCCCAGGGCCGGGGCGGCACGCTCCACAGCCACGGCCCCAGCAGCCAGGCCTCCAGGAACCGGGGCATCGCCTCCGGCGAAGCCAGTTGCCCGAGCCGCGCCATCCCGAACACGCCCATGAACAGCAGGGCCAGCCTCGCGGCGTTGCGCGCATTCCTTCCGCCGGCCCCTCCGGCCGCTTCCCCCTCATTGACTTGTGAAGACATTTCCCCTCGGGATGAGACGGCGCGCAGTCTAATCACATCCCGTCGTCACACGGAAAACCCTCTCCGCGAAACGCGCCCTCAGGGCAGGGATTGACCCGGACAACCCGCCTTGCCTATACGTCCGCACTCGGAGGGGGACGGGTCATGGGAGCCCGCGCCCTGATGTCTTTCAGGCCTGTCTTTGATTCCAGGGAAAATCCATGTCATTGCTCAGCAACGTTCGGCCGTGGGTCCTGGGTGGCATTTGCCTCATGTCGGCGACAGGGGCCCATGCCCAGGGACGAAATGGTTCACGTGCGTCCCATTGGAAGGCATTGCCCGGTTCCAGCGTGAAGGTGGGGGACTCCACGAGTGCGGGCTCCGGGAACGTGCTGCCGGACAAGCAGGCCTTCTGCCAGGACGTGAAGGCGGTGGTGCGCACGGTGGGCAAGGGCTTCAAGCCGCTCCGGGGGCAGGCCCAGCGGGGCAACACGGAGGAGCTCTCCATCTGGGAGTCCACGAAGAACATCCAGGACCTGCGCTGCTCCGTCTACCAGACACGGGTCCTGGGGGATTACGTGTACTGCGTCCAGACGAACCTGGAGTGCTCGCCGGCGCAGGACCGCTTCCACCTGCTCTCCAGCTATCTGATGAACACGTGCTACCCGGGCTGGAGCTGGCGGGACTCCCGGCTGGACTCGTGGGACACCTATTCACAGCGCCGGAGTGTGCTGGCCACCAACGACGAGGGGCTGCGCATCTCGCTGGAGATGAGCCGGGCGAAGGACTCCTATTCCCGCTGTGACGTGACGCTCACCTTCGAGCTGCTCTGAAGCGCGGCGTCCACCAGCCCCGCCAGCAGCAGCACCGGCGCCACCAGCACCATGCCGAACCAGGCCAGCGCGTAGAGGACTCCAAAGCCCATGCTCCACGGGCCGCCCACGACGGTCCCGGACAGCACGCCCACGGACTCGCGACCTCCGCCCAGGTGCAGCGACAGGAAGAGCGCGCCGATGCCCAGCGCGGCCATGACGAACGGGTGTCGCATCATCGGTGCGCCTCCAGGTGCGGCGCCCGCGCGAGGCGCCAGAGGGGTCCTTCGACGAGCGCGTACAGCAGCACCGCGTCCGCGAGCGGATTGCCCGCCGCGAAGCGCAAGCCGGTGTCGTCGTGCACCGGGAACGCCGCGAAGTGGAGGCTGGTGAGCAGCCCATCCAGCGCCTCTTCGTCGTCGAACGCCGCCGCGCCCACGAGCGCCAGCCCGCTGGAGCCCGCGTTCGCGTTCACCCACGGAATCGTGGGCCCGGAGTCGATGTCCTGCACCGCGGCCTCCTCCGCTGGCCACTCCCCCGCCCACGCGAAGCCCAACGCCTGCCCCAGGAGCGCGGCGCGGGCCCGCTGGTATTGGTCGCTCGCGAAGTCCGCGTCCACCAACTGGAGCATGTGCGCGGCGAGCCACAGCGTGGAGCCCTCCGGCCCGTCCTTCGTCACGCCGTCGTAGGTGAAGCTGGACACGAGCAAGCCTGTCCGACTGTCGGACAGGTTCTTCCGCGCGGAGGCCACCCACCGGCGCAGGAGCGCGCCATGGTCCCGCCCGTCCACCCTGTCCGACAGGCGCAGCGCCGCGAGCGCCAACGTGTTGCAGAAGGTCCAGCCCTCGTCCGGGTAGCTCTCCGCCGCGAGCACCGGCGCGCGCTCCAGCTGTCCGGCGATGAGGTCCACGCGCTCGCGCAAGAGCGGCGCGTAATCCGCGCGCTTCTCCACCATCTGGCGCGCGGCGAGCATCAATGCCAGCTCACCGTCCACGAAGAGGCTGCGCCCGGCCGGGTCCTTGAAGGGGCCCGCGTGCACGTAGGGCAGGAAGAAGGCCTCATGCGCCCGCCGTTCGTCTCGCAGCGTCCGGGCGATGAGCACGTCCACCACGGCCAGGTGCTCCGCCTTTCGCGCGGGCTCCGACAGCGCGAGGTTCGCGAACGACAGCACGGAGAAGGTGCGCACCATCAGGTCCCACTCCGGGTTCGTGCGGTGGAGCACGTCGCGCTCCGCGCTCGATTCCTGGAGCGAGAACGTGCGTTGGCGAAGGGCCAGCGCCGCTGTCAGCGCTTCCCGGTCGCGGGGCCGGAACAGGAGGTGGAGCGCCGGCAGCCACACCGCCACGGCCAGCACCAGCAGCATGAGTTTGCGTCGCATGCCCGGCAGTATGGGCCGAGGACAGGGCCGCATCCTGGACCCGCGGGCCGGACGGTCGGCCCCGCTCGCTGAACGGTCGCGGTCCTGCCTGAACCGGCACATCCAGGGAACGTCATGTCCCAATCCGCCGGGCCCGCGTGTCTCAAGGGCCATGAAGACACCTGGCTGGACGGCACTGACGATTGGAGTGTTCCTGGGAGGCTTTGGCCTGCTGAAGCCCCCTTCAGCGGAGGCGTGCGGACGCCCCCTGTGCACCGTGGAGGACAGCCGCGTTCCCCTGCCCCCGGACGCGGTCGTCCCGGCGAACGTGCCCGCCCTGGTGGTGGTGCCTCCCGCCTATGAGTGGGTAGAGGAGCAGAGCCTGCGCTTGCGAACGGAGGCAGGCGTGGATGTGGAGGCACGTCTCATCAAGGGCCCCGGAAACAGCGGCGTCCTCGCCCCAACCGCCCCGCTCGTTGCCGGAACGCGCTACCACCTGGAGGGGACCGTCCCTTGCAGTGGCGGCGGCGGTGGGCATCCGTTCGTCGCGATGGCGGACTTCACCGCGGGCCCGGAGGCCGCGCTGCCCACGACGACCGGCGTGCTGCAGGCGGGAGACGGACAGCTTGGGCAGATCAAGGTCTGGGACGGCAGCGCGTCGTGCGCGTCGGGCTACATCGGTGGCTGGGCAACGCTGGAGTTCACCCCCGCCCCCGAACTGGTGCCCTTCCTTCCGTGGGTGCGCTGGACGCTGGAGGTGGATGGACAGACGTGGGCCACGGCCCCGCACGGCGCGGTGGATGCCAGCGGCGGTGTCATCCCCGCGGATGGATTCAGGACGATGCGGGACCTGCTGACCGTCTACACGCTCTGTGGCTACGAGTCCCCCGGGATGCCGCCCTCGGCCGAGGGCATCGTGCCCGGAGTACATACGGCCACGCTGCGTCCGGTGCTCGAACAGTCGGGGACGGCGCTGCCCGCGCTGGAGACCTCCTTCGAGGTGAACTGTCCTCACTTTGGCTCCGACGGCGGCTACACCGAGCCCATCCCCGACGCCGGCACCGGCACCGACCCGGATGACAACCTCGCGCCGAAGGCCAAGGGATGCTCGCAGGCCGGAGGCGGTCTGTCGGTGCTGGGCGTGTTGGCAGCCCTCCGGCTCTGGCGACGCGGGCCGCGCACGAATCATCCCTGAGGCATGTCCCACGTTCCCGGACTCCCGTGTCTGATGAAGCAAATGCACGGACACACCTGGACATGGGGCGCGGTGGGGATGTTCCTCCTGGGGCTGGGGGCGCTCGCGCCGCCTTCCGCGGAGGCATGCGCCGCGCCCAACTGCATGGTGGATGTCCGCTTCCCGCTCCCCGAGGACGGCGGAGCGGTTCCCGCGAACGTCCCCGGGCTCGTGGTGGTACCGCCGCTCCTGGAGAACACGAACGTCTCCACCCTCCGGCTGCTCCAGTCGGATGGCACGCCGGTGCCTTTCACGCTGGCGAATGGCGGCCGTAGGACGCACGTCGTGGTCCCGAAGGCGCCGCTCGTGCCGGGCACGCAGTACCGCATCGAGGCGAAGGGCCTCTGCCAGTACCAGGAGACGCAGACGCAGTCCGCGACCTTCACCGCGGGCCCGGAGCTGCCCCTGCCCACGACCCTGGGCACGCTGAGCGTGGACACGCCGAGCCGGGGGGCGTTCCCGGTGTTCGGGGACTCGAACTGCGGAAGCCCGCAGGAAGGCGACGCCACCACGCTGCGCTTCACCCCATCGCCAGAGCTGGTGCCGTTCCTGCCCTGGGTGCACTGGGCGGTGGAGGTGGACGGGCAGCCCTGGTCGTTCGCCAATCACCACGGGTTGACCTCGACGGGCGAGGACAACCCGGACAGCCACAAGTACGAATACAACCGGCAGCTGCTGTTCCTCTACACGGTCTGCACGACGTACAACCCGCCGCCGCCCGGCCTGGGCCTCACGCCCGGAAGCCATCGGGCCACGCTGAGGGGAACGCTGGAGCACGCGGACATCGCGCTGCCGCCGCTGAGCGTGGACTTCGAGCTCCGCTGCGCCACGCCCTGCATGTCCGGTGGCTGCGCCGACGGGGGCACCGACGTGGTCGAAGACCCCGAGGACGAGGAGCCCATCAAGAACCCATCCAAGAGCGGCTGCACCCAGGCGGGAGGAGGCCTGACGGTGCTGGGCCTCCTCGCCACGCTGCGGCTCTGGCGCGGCCGCAAGGCCGGTGCTCAGTAGACCCAGACGCTCTTGGGCGCGAAGGTCAGGGGGCTGACCCACTCGCCGGGGCCAATGGGATGGGGGCCGCCAACGCAGTCCTCATTGAGGAACAGCGACGCGGTGTAGGGGCCGTTGTTGATGGCGGAAACGGCCCGGTCCTCCCAGCCGTGCTCGGGAAGGTTCACACAGGTCCCCGCGCCGCCAGGCGGCCAGGCCATGACGTTCCACACCGCACCGGTGAAGTCAGGCCCGTCGAACAGGCAGAGGACACCGGAGAAGGGACACGGATTGTCTTCCTCGGCCGCCGCGTCCGCGGGCGCCAGCACGGCCGCCGCGGAGAGCGCGAGCGTCACCGCGGCCCCCAGGCCCCAAAGGGTGGAACGCTTGATGCCGCCATTCTGCCGCCGGAATGCCTGCCAATTCATTTCAATGGCTCCCTTGCCCGGATGAACGTGCACTGCCCCGCGAGGGTAGGGCATGGCATTGAATCACCAGACGTGTAAATCCGGAAAACCATCACGTTCATTGTGTAGTGAACGCAAGGAGGAAGAAGCGCTCCAGGGGCAGGGCTCGAACCTGCGTCCAGCCGGATGAGAGCCGACCGCTCTACCCCTGGCGTGCGAAGGCGGCAGCCTTCGGACCGGACCTACTTGGACGGTGTCTGGGTCGCGGGAGCTTCCCCGGTCACCCGCAGGGCGAGCGCGGCGAAGGTGGCGATGACCGGCCAGTAGAGGAAGCGGAAGTCACAGCCGATGCTGATGACCAGGTAGCTCAGTCCGTAGCCCAGGCCCGACAGCGCGGTGAAGAACGCGAGCGGCCGGCGTCTCACGTCGAAGAGCGAGAGCAGGGCCAGCGCGGTGAGCGCGCCCAGCCAGGCCCAGCCCCGGAACAGCGGGGAGTTGCTCACGAGGTCCGCGCCCCTCCGCAGCCACCGGTGCAGCAGGCCCTGATCCGGCAGCTGAAACCCCCAGGGGTTGGGATCGATGCGTGCCTGGAAGGGGAAGAACACCGGCCCCTCGAAGGCACCGATGAGGCGCCGGAAGGTCTCCCAGCGGTGGTGCGCGTACGCGACGGGCTGCGCTCGGACGACACGGGTCCATTCGCGCACCAGCACGTCGCGCCGGCCGGGAAGGCTTTCAAGGCGGACCGGCCGCGCATCCGGAGCGCCCGCCAGGAGGAACCCGACGTGGAAGGGCGAGTAGCTGCGCGCCAGCTCCGGGGCGGAGGTGTCCTGCTCCAGGGTGGAGCCCGGGAACAGCTCAGGGTGCGTGACGTAGATGCCCGCGAGGTCGAAGACAAAGAGCTGGCCCGCGGCCCAGGCCTTGCTGGCGCCCAACGCGCGGTTGATCAGGGACGGAGTGAGGACAAGTCCGGCCACGAGGCCCGCGAGCACCAGGGCCCGCAGTGGCCAGCGCCACCTCGGGCGCGACAGCTGGAACATCACGGGAATGGCCAGGGGCAGGGCCGCGACGAGCGCGTTGTGACGAAACGCCGTGCCCGCCATCAGCAGCACCAGCGCCAGGAGAGGACGGCGGCACTTGAGGGCGGCCACCGCGCCGAGCAGCACCGCGGCGGCCATCACGTCCTTCCAGAGGGTGACCGCGAGCGCCCAGACGGTCGGCACGACCAGGAAGACCCCGAGGATGAACAGACCCCTGCGTTGCAGACGCCCATCGGGTGAACGCACCAGCAGCGCCATGCTCCCCGCCAGCAGGAGGAGCTGACCCACGAGGATCAGCCACGGAGAGCCCACCAGCCTCCCGCTGAGGCCCAGCAGCAACGAGCCCAGGGGCGGGTGGACGTCATCGAAGACGCCGCGGAGGCCCTGCGCGTACTGGTCGATGGTGTCGACCGACATCAGCCCCGGCTGGAAGGCCGCGTACAGCACGACCACCCAGAGCACGACGCCGAAGCGAAGCGCCTTGTTCCTCCACGCCGCCGTCGGTGGGACGGCGTCCCGCGATGGGACGTGAGCCGGTGATGAGGAGCGATCCGAGGGGTGGGACAAGAGCGTGGACCTGCCAGTGCGGGAGCGTCCCAGTACCATGAGCCCCGGGGAAAAGCGCGCCGATGGATTCGGCGCGCTGTTCCAGCCGGTTTCGGATGGCTCAGGGAGGCGTGGGCGCCGTGAAGTTCACAATGGTGCTGCCGTCGCCCGCTGCGGCAAACCGGGTAGGCCTGGGTCCGTCCAGCGACCTCAATGTCTGCGCTGCGGTGTGCTCGGTGCTCCAGGTGCTGCCATTGAAGAACGCAATCGTATTCGCGGTCGTCACCGCGTAAATGCCATTCTTGCTGAAGGAGAGCACGTCCAGGATATCAGGGACAGCCGTCCCACCGTTGGGAATCGGGAGCTGTTGCAGGGAATGCCAGCCTGCTCCGTCGGTCCACTCGTAGACCCGCCCCTTGTCGCCCGCTGCGTATGCGTAATGACCGTTCAGGACATGCACCGCGCGCACGAAGCCTGTATCCGGAGCATCCAGAGATTCAGCTGCCCATGCGGCGCCTGTCGAGTTGGCACGATAGGCATGTGCCTTGAGGTCCGCGTTCGCATTGCCTACCGCCAGGAGCGAATCCACTGACTTCAAGCCCCCAATCGCACGGAGGTTCGCGGGGACCTGCGCGATCTCAACCAGGTCGCTTCCGTTAATATAGGGCGGAGCCCAGCGGTAGATCTTTCCGTTGCTCGCGACCGCGAAGACCGTGGCACCGAGCGCGTCATCAATCCCAAAGACGCCATTGAAGTCCGTTTCGTTCTTGTCGGTCGTCACCTGAGGCGTGAAACACTTTTCATTCTCTTCGACGAGCTTCCGAGTCGACAGCCACCCGTCCTCTCCGACAACGAAGACTCGACCATCCTGGGCGGCCCAGGCCGCATTCCAGGACTTCCGACAAGAACCATCCGTGAATTCCTTAATGCCAGGGCTCGCACTGTCCAGATGAGCGAGCCTGTTCGGGCCCGCGATCCATGCCTTCTGCCCCTGGTCGTAAAGGGCAATGGACCTCAGAACATCCGGAGGTCCGACAACTCCCGCGTCCGTCGCCCAGGTGAGCGGGGCACACCCCTCGTCCACGACACCGGAGCAATTGTTGTCCAGCCGGTCGCAGTCCTCCGCCCCTCCATCCCGGACGTAGACAGAACTCTCATCGCAATCCTCGGATTGAGAAACACCACCGTCCACGGGCGACTCACAGCCCATCCCCGCGGCCTGGCCCTTGAAGCCATCATTATCGCCGTCCACGTACCAGACCACCGGATTGACCCCATCGAGCCGCTTACATGCCGACTGGCTCAGGCCGGAACACGCGAACTTGCCGTCGCACTTGAGATCATCCTTGCACTCAATGCCGACGTCGAAATCCTCGTCGTTCATGCCATTGCAGTTGTCATCCTTGCCATCGCAGAGGAACTCCTCCCGATTCGGCCGGACCTGCGCGTCGTTGTCGTTGCAGTCGCCGCTAACCGTCACGGTCCTAGGCGGCTGGATACAGGCCTCCACCGGGGTGCTTCCGAAGCCGTCCCCATCCTCATCCTTGAACCAGGTCTTCAGGTCGATCGCGTCCGACTCATCGCCGGAGCAGTTGTCATCCGTTCCATTGCACATCTCCGTGACCCCGGGCTTCACGTTAGGGTCCCCATCCTTGCAGTCCGAGCCTGTGACGACGCCTTCAGCATCGTCGCTGCTGAAGTATCCGTCCCCATCCGCATCGTTGGCCCGCACGACGAAGGCCACGTCCAGCGAGCCTTCCACGGGGACCTCCGCCTTCTTCTCCTGCGGGTCGCCCAACGCAGGGGTCGAACAGTCGACCTCATGAAGCTGCGTCGTCACGCTCAGCACGCGGCCCCAGTCCTTCTTCCGGTACACCGCCACCGACACGCTGCCCGGCGTATTGCCGGGGATCGCCACGTTGAGGCTGTTCGTGTTCGCCGCGTTGTCCACGTCCGTGGCGGTCACCGTGACGCATCCGCGCGCGAAGCCGCTGTAGGCGAGGGTGACGTTCAGCGCTCCGGCCTTCGAGTCGTCCTTCTTGCACCCCGCCAACACGGAGGCACACAGCACTGCCATCAGGATTAAACGCATGGGGCGGCATTTTCGGGCGCCCCCCTGACTCGGGCAAGACGCATCGCAGAGAAAACACACCTACACGCACCCCAACGTGCGGAGGAGTGCTTCAAGCCCGCCGCCACAAGATGTTTCCACCCTGCCCGGCGGCGGCATGCCCTTCACTGCCGACGGGCGCCATCTTCCCGTCACCCAAGAAGTCGAGGCGCGCCGGGTGCTCGAAGGGCCGAGGAAGGGTGCAGGCAAGCAGCGGCTCGCGCGTGAGTGGGGGGCCTGCCGCCGCTGCACTTCGGCATGGCGGCGTACTCCCTCGTGAGTCCCACCGGGGCCGAGGCGAAGCGCGGGTGACGAACGTGCAGGAGGGCAGCGTGGGTTGACAGAAACACTTCAGCCGGAAGGTGATGCCCGGGGAGACATGACGCGCGTCACGCGGCCCGCTATGTCCGATGCCGCGTGAGCACTCCCCTCCTCACCCTGCTTGCCCTCCTGGGCTTCGCCGCGAACTCGCTGCTGTGCCGCGCTGCCCTCTCGGGTGGCGCGGCGCGCAGCATCGACGCGGGTTCGTTCACGCTGGTGCGGCTTGCGTCGGGAGCGCTGGTGCTCGCGGTGCTGCTGCGGCTCCGACGGGGCGGCGGCAAGGCGACGGAGCACGGGAGCTGGGCCTCTGCGCTCGCGCTCTTCGTGTATGCGGCCGGCTTCAGCTTCGCGTACGTGCGTATCGGGGCGGGCGTGGGCGCCATGCTGCTCTTCGGCTGCGTGCAGCTCACCATGCTCGCGGCGGGGCTCGCGCGCGGTGAGCGGCCGCGCGCGCTCGAGTGGGCGGGGCTCGCGGTGGCACTCGCAGGGCTCGCGGGGCTCACGCTTCCTGGAGCGAGCGCGCCGGATGCGCTCGGCGCGGGGCTCATGGCCGCGGCGGGCGTGGCGTGGGGCATCTACAGCCTGCGGGGGCGAGGGAGCACGGACCCTCTCGCGGCAACGGCCGGCAACTTCGTGCGCGGCGTGCCCCTGGCCCTGGCGCTCGTGCTGCTCGCCCGCGCTCTGGACGCGGCCCCACACCCGTCGCCGAAGGGGCTGCTGCTCGCGGTCACGTCAGGCGCGCTCGCCTCGGGCGTGGGCTACAGCCTCTGGTACGCAGCGCTGCCCCACCTGAGCAGCGCGCGCGCAGCGGTGGTGCAACTGTGCGTCCCGGTCATCGCGGCAGTGGGCGCGGTGCTGCTGCTCGGAGAGCCCCTCACCCAGCGGCTGCTCCTGGGTGGCACCGCGCTGCTCGCGGGCGTTCTGCTGAGCCTGCGTGCGAAGCAGCGTCCTATCGCAGCCAAACACTGACGGGCACTCCGCGGAGACCGCTCCTTGCGTAGCTTTTCAGTGTCATCGCGGCTTTCCATGTAAACCTTGACCAACCCTTTTGTCCGCTGTTGCATCAGCACCTCACCAGCGAAAAGGAGCGTCACATGTTGCTTCGTGGATTCGCGATGTTCGCCGTCGTCTCCATCTTCGGAATGGGCTGTGGTGGCGCGGAAGTAACGGACGGTGCCGAGAGCGATATGCAGGCCGGTCAGGTTTCCGCCGAGCTCGCCAACAGCTGTGAGACGCTCCAGACCCGCCGCTGTAATCCGGGGGCGGAGACGGGCTGTCAGTGGGCCAATGGCACCTTTGGCGAGTGCTTCTGCCAGGAGATCCCCTTCAACAAGTGGGTCTGCTTGAGCAACTGAAGTTCCCGCGGCAACCGCCTCTGGCCGGGAATGCCCTGTCAGAGGCGGCGCGTCGCCTGCATCCACAATTCATCAGCGAAAGGGAGTGGCATCATGTTTCTTCGTGGGCTCGCGATGGCCGCTGTCGTCTCTGTCTTTGGAATGGGCTGTGGTGGCACGGAAGTGACGGAGGGCACCGAGAGCGGAGAGTCGCTCGGTCAAGACTCCGCGGCGCTTGCCGACAGCTGTGAGACGCTCCAGACCCGCCCCTGTGTCTATGACACGTCGAACTTCTGTCAGTGGTCCAATGGCGCTCCGGGGGAGTGCTACTGCCAGGATGTCCCCTTCAACAAGTGGTTCTGCTGGGTCAACGACTGAGGTAGCGCCGCCCGTGGCGCGAGCCGGGCTCACTCCATCAGCCGGTTCAGGCTCAAGTCGAGCTGGCTGTTCACCAACCCCAGCAGGCTGTCCAGCGCGGCGTCGTCTGGCTTCAGCCGTCCGGCCAGCTCCGCGCGCAGGAGCTTGAGCAGCCGCTCGCGGGATTGGAGGACCCGGCGCGCCACGCCGGAGCGGGATTCGCCATACGCGGTGGGACCCGAACCGGTCTGGTATCGAGGAAGAACCGGGTCACTCAATGGGCGGCGGCTCGGGCTCCAGGAGGTGAGGGGGCTCTGACTGCCCTTCGTCACGGAGCCTGAGCGCTCGGTCGATGCGCGCGGCGGCGCTGATGAGGCCCAGGTGGCTGAAGGCCTGTGGGAAGTTCCCCAACTGCTCGCGCGTCAGCGGGTGGATCTCCTCCGCCAGCAGTCCCAGGTGGTTCGACGCCTCCGCGTGCGCGACGAAGACGGCCTCGGCCTCTTGGATGCGATTGGCCAGCACCAGCGCCTCCGCCAGCCAGAAGCCGCAGAGGATGAAGCCTCCCTCCGGCCCCCCTACCCCGTCATCCATCCGGTACCGGCGCAAGAACGGGCCCGCCCCCAGCTCCGCGCGAAGCCAGTCGAGCGTCCTCAGGATGAACGGATCCGTCCCCCGGAAGCAGCCCACGATGGGCAGCTGCAGCAGCGCGGCGTCCGGCTCGTTCCCTCCGTAGACTCCGACGAAGTGCTTGCGCGCCGGATCCACGCCATTGCGCAGGATGTCCGCCCGGATGACGTCCGCCAGGGCGGCACTGGACTGCTCCAGCGCCGTCTCTCCGAAGAGCCGAGCCAGGTGCTGCCCCCGGCGCAGGGCCAGCCACCCCATGAGCTTCGAGTGGACGTTGTGCCGCATCTCCCGGCGCGGCTCCCAGATGCCGTGGTCGGGCTCGCACCAGCGGCGGGCGGTGGCCTGGATGACTGAACGGAGCAGCCTCCAGGTGCGCAGCGGCAGCCGCCCGCCGGAGCGCTCGTAGAGGTACGCCGCGTCGAGCAGCGCGCCCGCGGTGTCGAACTGGAATTGGTCCCTCGCGTCGTTCCCCAGCCGCACCGGCCGCGAGCCCTGGAAGCCGCCCAGGAGGTCCAGCTCCCGCTCCGGCGGCACGGAGGCGCCGTCCAGCGTGTACATCACCTGAAGCGTGTCACCGCGCTGCAACGTGTCGCGCACGAAGTAGAAGAATTCGCGCGACTCACTCTGGAAGCCGAGGAGGTTGGTGGCGCGCACCGCCATCGCGGAGTCGCGGACCCAGCTGAAGCGGTAGTCCCAGTTGCGAGGCCCTCCAATCCACTCGGGGAGCGAAGTGGTGGGCGCGGCCACCATCGCGCCCGTGGGGCCGTACATCAGCAGCTTCAGCGCCAGCGCGGAGCGCAGCACGTGGTGCCGCCACGGCCCTTCGTAGTGGAGCTGTTGCGCCCACTCGCGCCAGGCCTGGCGCGTATCCCGCAGGTGGTCGAAGGGCCGGTACGCGGCCAGCGGCTCCGGCCGGTCGGAATCCCACGACAAAATCATCCAGCGCCGCTCGCCCGGCTTCATCCGGATGCGCGCCTGGAGGCCCGTGTCTCCCCGGCAGGGTGAGCCGCGCAGCGCCTCGCAGGGCCGCCACTCCGCCTCCCCGCTGAGCACGGCGACCAGCCGCTCCCCTCCCGACCCGCGGGCGACCAGGCCGTGCTCCTCCCGCTCCACCCGCGTCCGCGACGCCCCGTAACCGAAGCGCGGGTCGAAGACGATGTTCAGCTCCACCGGGCCTTCCAGGCACTCGATGCTCCGGTGCACCTCGTGGACGTTGGAGCGCGGGTCGTTGGTCCACGGCATGTAGTCGATGATGCGGATGGCCCCCTTGCGCTCGAAGCGGAACAGCGTCTCCAGGACGTTGGTGTCCGGGTCGTAGCGCTGCAGGCTCTCGAAGGGCCACACGACGGGGGTGATGCCGGTGATGCCCCCCTTCTCGTCATCGAGGATGCCGGCGAAGACGCTCGGGCTGTCGAAGCGGGGGAAGCAGAGCCAGTCGATGACGCCGTCCGGCCGGACAAGCGCGCAGGAGCATCCATCGCCAATCACCCCGCGGCCCGCCAGGGGGACCTCCCGGTAGGACGCCGGGTTGGTGAAGCGGAAGGGGCGGGCCATCCGCCTGGCGGCGCTGTAGAGGTCCATGAGCAGGCGTGTCGCGGGGCAGGAGCGCGACCTCCCGCCCTCAAAGTAGCGACCCCCGCGACGGCCGCACCCGGCAACCACCCACGCAGGGGGGCCCCCCTCTGTCCCGCCCCGTGGACCCATCCTGGAATCAACGGAGGGAATGACCGCTCCCTGCCGCAGCGGTCCCTTCCGCCTGCACCTTCACGGTGGCGGGGGTCTCGAGCGAGCGCAGTTTCTGCCTGCCCACGTCCGCCAGCGCCCCCACGGAGTCCTGGACGAGCTCTTCCTTGATGACCAGGGAGAGCTTGCGGTTGGCATCGAACTCGATGCGCGCCGAGACCTGAGCAGGGGGACGCGGACGGCCGCTGACAGGGGTCGTCCGCGTTGGTGCGTCACAGCGCGCTGCAGGCCCAGACGCCCAGGGGCGTACAGAAGCAATTGGGATTGGGGTGGCCCGGCAGGCAGCAACTCCGCGACCCGCCAACGGGCGAACACGGGGTCCCCGCGAGCTTGCTGCAGCGATTGTTCAGCCCACAGATGGGAGTGGAAGGGATGCAGATGTTGTAGAAGCCATCGCACTCGACGGAGTCCGCCTGCACCGAACAGGTGTTCCCCTCACAGGACACCGTCGATCCATTCGGACAGGTTTGTGAGCACGTGACGAGGGCGCTCGACTGCTGCTCCAGCTCCGGCGCCTCGACAGGTTCCAATCCACCACAGGCCGCCAGCACCGGGACGACAAGCACCGTCAGCACACCCAGGAAGCTCTTCATGGCGTGTCTCTCCTTGAGGGATTGAGCGGCATCGAACCACAACACGCCCTCCCGCACCCCTGTCTTCCATTCTCGAAGTTCCAGGTGTTCAGCGCCAACGGTGTCGTGACAGGCTTCGAGATGTTCGACGACGAGCTACCGCCAGCGCGGCACCATCGGGCCAGGCCCCGAGGCAAGGGAGCTCAGGACCAGGTCAAGAAGTCGGATACGTTCAGCGTGATGCTGGCGACTCCGGCGGGGCTCGACACGCTGGAGCCCAAGGACGGCATCCTCCTGCGAAGGGGCCACCTGGGAGGAGTGTGTCGACAAACTTCGAGTTCACTTCCATTGGGAGTTCGAGGGCATGAAGTGACCCGCGCCTACTCCCCGCCGTTCTGGACGGTGGGGGCCCGCAGGGGTTCGATGAAGCCCGAGTAGGCCATCCGGTTCGGTGAGCAGCGCCCGGGGTTGGTCACCTTGTCCGGCGTGGCGTTGCCCGTCATGGCGGTGCTGACCTCCTGCGGCGCGGAGCCGGGATGGGCCTCCAGGAAGAGCGCGACGATGCCGGTGACATGCGGGGTGGCCATGGACGTGCCGCTCAGCGTTCGGGTCGCCGTGTCATCGCTGGTCCAGGCCGAGAGGATTCCCTCGCCGGGCGCGAAGACGTCCACGCAGTCACCATGGTTGGAGAAGGACGCCCGCCGGTCCACGCTGTTGGTGGCCCCCACGGTGATGGCCTCGGCGGTGCGCGCGGGAGAGCGCTTGCACGCGTCCTGGTTCTCGTTGCCCGCCGCCAGCACATACGTCACGCCCAACGCGATGGAGCGGCGCACGGCATCGTCGAGCACCGCGTCCTCCCCGCCGCCCAGGCTCATGTTGGCCACCGCCGGGGACTGGTGGTGTTCGGTCACCCAGTCCACGCCCGCCACCACGCCCGCTGTCGTCCCGGAGCCCTCGCAGTCCAGCACGCGCACGGCGTGCAGCGACGCGCTCTTGGCAATGCCATACACATTTCCGCCCACCGTGGCGGACACGTGGGTGCCATGGCCGTTGCAGTCCACGCCGTCGCGACCGTCGCCGACGGCATCGAAGGCGATGTCCGCCCGCCCGGCGAACTCCTGGTGCGTGGGGCGCAGGCCCGTGTCGAGGACGTACACGTGCACGCCCCGGCCCTGCGTCTGGTACAGGTAGACCTGATTGAGCGGCAGGTCGCGCTGGTCGATGCGGTCAATCCCCCACGTCGCGCCGGACTGGCTCTCATCCAGCGTCACCACGGCATTCTGCTGCACGTACTCCACCTCGGGCGCGGCGGACATGGCACGGGCCTGCTTCTCGTTCATGCGCGCGGCGAAGCCCCGCAGCGCGTGCGCGTACACGTGGAAGGCCTTGCCGCCGAAGCGCTCGGTAAGGCTCCCCGCGACCACCACCGGCGCGGGCGCGGCGTCCCCTTCCCGGGGCTCCTTGAGCACGACGACGTACTCACCGGGGACCGGCTTCGCGACCCGGAGGAACTTCTCGCGCACGGGTGCCTGCACGGACGCGGTGCCACGGCACGGTGTGTCACCGGGCGGCGGTATGGGATTGCCCGTGCTCTGGCACGCCGACAGCAGGAACAGCACGCAGGCGGACGCGACCGTCCGCGACAGGAGCTTCAGCGACATGGGTCCCCCCCGGGGGTGGCACTTCCAGCTAGTGAAGTAACGCCTTCTGACCCGAAAAAGTGGTTCCTGCCCTCCGGGGCCGCGAAACGTCCGTCACGGGAACTTCAGGTTGGCGCCACCTACAAGCAGGTTGTGGTGCGTCATGCTCTGCCCGCTGCGGCACATCGCGCTCTTTGAGTTCAATGTTTTTCCTTGATTAACGGGTGAGCTGGTTTGAAGCATGGAGCTCACCATGATGACCGCGCATCGACTTCGGGGTCTCACGACCCTTGGACTCCTGGTTGGCCTTTCGGCCTGCCAGGGAACGGAAGAACACGAGAAGCGCACCGGCGCCGAGCCGGACGCATCCCTGGGCGTCACCATTTCCGAGCTCCAGGTGGTGGGCGCTGACGAGGGCCATGTGCCCACGTTCGCGAATGGGAACTTCGGCCAGCTCCGGCTCGGCGGGAAGGAGCGGACCGAGGAGGCAGAAGTCAGTGCGCTGCGCCCTTCCCTCCTGGCGGTGAGCAAGGTGTTCCACGCGGACCCCACGGAGCTCGCCTTCCAGCGAGTCGTCACGGATGGCATGGGCGAACGGCACTTCGTCTATGCGCAGCGCAAGCATGGCCGCGAGGTCCTGGGCGCCGCGCTCGTCCTCCACACGAGGAATGACGCCGTCTACGCGGTCCACGGCAACGCTCGCGCGGATCTCGATGCGCCGCGAGACGCGCGGCTCAGCCCCGAGGACGCCATCGCGGTGGCCAGGCAGGACTCCGCGCGGCTCGACCGGGTCGAGGTCGAGGCGAATCCCCGGATGGCCTACTGGCCGGCGGGTGAAAAGCTGGACCTCGTGTACCGCGTGAACGTGATGGGACGGAGCCAGGACGGAATGGCGGTGGATGATGACGTCATCATCAACGCCGTGAGCGGGTCGGTCGTGCAGCGGCTGCCGAACATCTACACGCTCAAGAACCGGGCGGTGTACGACGTCAACCACGGCGGCTCCGCGAACCTCCCGGGAACCCTCGTCCGTGCGGAGGGCGGCGCGGCGGTCGCGGACCCCACGGTCAACACCAACTACGACCTGCTCGGGACGACCTACGACTGTTACAAGAATCTCTTCAACCGCGACTCCTATGACGGCGCGGGCTCCAGGCTCGTCAGCTCGGTCCACTACGGCTACAGCTACGCCAACGCGGCGTGGAGCGGCTCGAAGAATCAGATGCTTTACGGGGACGGCGACGGCGTGACGTTCGGCAGCATGGTCAACGCGCTGGACGTGACGGCGCATGAGGTGACCCATGGGCTCACGATCTCCACCTCCAACCTGTTGTACTTCGCCGAGCCCGGTGCCCTGAACGAGTCGATGTCCGACATCATGGGCAGTGTCTGCGAGTGGTACCGGAACGGTCAGGTGGTGAATGCCAACACCTGGAAGTGCGCGGAGGAAATCTATACCCCCTCCACGTCTGGCGATGCCCTCCGCTACATGAACGACCCGCGGATGGATGGGCAGTCGTTGGACTACTTCGACCAGACCTTCAGCCCGTTCACCGACGTCCACTACAGCTCGGGCATCCCCAACCTGGCGTTCTACCTGCTGTCCCAAGGCGGCCAGCACCCACGGGGCCGCTCCTCCATCGCCGTGCGCGGAATCGGCATCGCCAAGGCGGCCCAGGTCTTCCACCGGGCCAACACGGTGCTGCTGCTTGGCAAGACGATGGCCACGTTCGCCGACGCGAAGCTGGCCACGGAGCAGGCCGCCGCGCAGCTCGGGTACAGCGCGGCCGACATCGCCTCCGTGACCGCCGCCTGGCAGGCCGTGGGCGTGGGGACGCACATCCTCGTCGCTGGCCAGAGCCTCTCGTTGGGACAGTCGATGTCGTCGAACGACCGGCGGTTCTCGCTCGTCCTGCAGAGCGACGGGAACCTGGTCCTCTGGTTCGGGACGAGCGCCCTGTGGACGGCGAACACCGGAGGCCAGGGCGCGCTGTCAGCCCACATGCAGGACGATGGCAACTTCGTGGTCTACCGCACGAGCACCCCGACAGTCGGCCAGTCTGTCTGGTCCAGCGTGAGCTGGGGACATCCGGGCGCCTATCTGATCCTCCAGAACGACGGCAACCTCGTCATCTATGACAAGGACGGCGTCACCCCGCTCTGGAACTCAGAGACCTGGGGGCACTGAAGCAAGGGCCCGGCGGCGCACTCAACCCTCGCGCGCCGCCGGCCTGCCGTCTTGAATTCGGACACGGTGGCCGTGGCAACCCCAGGCGCTCTTCGGCTAGGGTGCTCCCCGTCCCGGGAGCCCAAGAGATGTCTTTGAAACCACGTTCGCTGTCTGCCTTTTTCGTTTCTTGGTGTCTGCTCATGGGCTCGGGGTGCGAGTCCACTCCGAATGAGCAGCCTCCCCTGTCGGACGCGGGCCCGAGCGTGGATGCGGGAGGCGACGCGGGTCTGGATGCCGGTGTGGACGCGGGGTCGGGTGCGGACGCGGGCCTGGATGCCGGTGTGGACGCGGGGGCCGATGCGGGCCCGGACGACGGGCCCGAGGAGCCCCCGCCGCCGGGCGTTCCGGAGGGCCACACGTTCCTGCGCCCGTCCGCGACGCGCGTTCGCACCGTGGCGTGGACGGACCCCCAGGTCACTCTCCGCTTCGCCTTCCTGGGACAGGTCGGGCGCCACTACGACTTCCTCATCGAGGAGTACCAGCGGTGGATCATCATGACGTTGAAGGACCCGTCCGGAGCCGTCCTCGAACGCCGGGAAGGCTTCTCCGGGGCTCTCCCCGTGACCACGCACTGGTCGGGGTTCACCCAGGAGGGCTTCTACACGCTGGAGGTCTCGACGGAGCCGTTCGAGTTCCCCCGGAACCTTGTCTTCCGCTTCGTGGATCAGGGGCCGGACGCTCACGGTGACCTGCTCACCACGGCATACCCCTGGCTCCCCTCGGAGCAGCCCCTGATGGGGCAGGGGGAGCACCCGGGGGAGCGCGACGTGTTCTCGTTCTCCACCGTGGCGGGCCACGTCTATTCGATGGACTGCGACTTCGCGCACCAGGGCTGGTGGCTGTCCTTCTTTGATCCGGTCCTGAGCTACGCCGTCAGCGAGGTGATCGGCGCGAACTTCACGGAGCTGCAGGCCTCCACGGCCTTCAAGGCCCCAGCGGAGCGGTTCCTCGCCATGGTCCGGGCCAACAACTCCCTGGTGGCCCCGTCCCCTTCCGCCTACCAGTGCCGGCTGAAGGACGAAGGAGCGGAGGACCACGGTGAGCGCATGGAGACCGCGACCGCGCTCGCCGAGGGGACGACCTCCGTCGCGGGGCGGCTCGACTTCCGTACGGACTTCGACGTCTTCGCCCTGAGCGTCCAGCCCGGACACCACTACCGCGCGACCTGCGAACCCAGCGCCACGCCGCCCGACTGTCGGGTCCTCGCGGCGGCGCCGGGCGAGGATTTCGACGGGTTCGACGACATCGTCCTGGCCTTCAAGCCGGCCGGGACCTCCCACTACGTGGGCGTGCAGGGGGACCGGGTCCTGCGGGCGCGGTGGACGTCCGCCCCCTACACGCTCCGGTTCGAGGACCTGGGCCTGGACGACCACGGCGACACGCGGCAGACCGCGACGCCGCTGACCGGACCGTCGCAGACCGTCACCGTGCACATCTCTGATTTCATCGACGCGGACTACCTCTCCTTCCAGGCCGTCGCCAACGGGCGCTATCGCCTCAGCGGCGACTGGAGGGACACGTCGACCGGGGAGCAGCTGTTCTCAACGCTCTACGATGCGCAGGGGCGCTCCATCCGGGCACCCGGGCAGCACGTCGGCTCGCGCTGGGTGAAGGAGTTCACCCTGCCCACGGCGGGGACCTACTACTTCGCGATGACCGCCTATCTGCGAGAGAACCTCGTCGACCACACGGTCCTCTTCGAGGTCCTGGACCCCTGACATGCCCATTCCAGGAGCCCCTGTCATGAACGTGAAGCAGCGGTGGCGGTCCATCTTCCTCCTGTCCGGCGGGCTCATCCTCGGTGCGGGATGCAATTCCACGCCGGAGCCTCCGCCGCTCGTGCTCGACGCCGGCACGGACGCGGGGGCGGATGCGGGCGTGGACGCCGGTCCGGACGCGGGGAGTGAGCCGGAGCCGGACGCGGGGAACGTCGCCTGCGCGGACGACGGGCCGGTCGGGGACCCGGGGGACGCGGGCGTGCCGGATGGCGCCACGCTGCTGACGCCCTCGGACGAAGTGCACACCATCACCTGGCCGCCCGGAGGGGGCGTGCCGGTGCACTTCGCCTTCGTCGCCCGGGGATGTCGGCACTACGACCTCACGGTGGAGCCGGGGAGCCTGGGCTACTCGGTGGTCCTGCGGGATGCCGCGGGCACGCGGCTCGACTCCGCCGACCAGTACAGCGACAGCACCAGCTATCCCCCCAGCCCGCGGCATTGGTCCGGGCTGGAGCGCGGCGCCATGCACACGTTCTATCTGCTCCCGCTCAACAGCCACCCCCGCGTGCCGTTCCAGTTCCGCCTGGTGGACCGCGGGGCGGACGACCACGGGGACCTGCTCCTCCGGGCGACGCCTTGGACGCCGTCGGAGAAGCCCTTCACGGGCTACGGCGAGCACTGGCGCGAGAGGGATCTGCTGTCGTTCGAGACCACCGTGGACCACGTCTACGCGCTCGGCTGCGCCTTCCCGAACACCTCCTGGGAGCTGCGGTTCCTCAACGGCCAGGAGAAGTCCCAAGGCGTCGCGTATGACGTCAACGACCGGGAGACCGAAGGCGAAGCCCGCATCAAATCCCTGGGGGGCACCTACTATGCCTCCATCCAGGCCAACTCCGTCTTCGAGCCGTCCCGCTCCTACACCTGCGTGCTGAACGACCTGGGACGGGAGGACCACGGGGACACTCCGGAAGCGGCCACCCCGGTCCCGGCGGGCACCGCGTCCGTGCAGGGGAAGATCGAGGTGCTCGGAGACCGGGACGTCTTCGCCCTCTCCGTCCAGCCCGGGCACCACTACCGGGTGTCCTCCGCCCTCAGGGGACAGAGCCAGGGCAGGATCCAGGACGCGGCGCCGGGGGGCCCTTTCGGCACCCATCCCGCTTCCGCGGGCATCCCCGCCTCGACGTCCTTCAAGGCGTCCCAGGAGATGCACTACGTGGAGATGACGGGCACGCCCGCGCTTGAAGCGAAGTACGTGACGGGGAACTACACGCTCCAAGTGGAAGACCAGGGCCTGGACGACCACGGGGATACCCTGGACACGGCGACGCCCATCCCGGACGGTCCCCAGACGCTGTCCTTCCGGATCGCCAACGTCATCGACCACGACGTCTACACGTTCCAAGCCATCGCCGGACGTCGCTACCAGCTCGACTGCCCGTGGAAGGTGTCGGGCGCGAAGCACCGGCCGGATGTGGTCTTCCTCGACGCGGAGGGGGCGGTCCAGGCGTCCACCCTGGAGGATCGGGAGGAGGTGCGCTGGCGGGCTGTCTTCACCGCGCCCCAGAGCGCCACCTACGCGCTCAAGTTCTGGACGTACTTCATCACGTCGCCGGGGACGGTGCTGGGCGACATGGACTGTCGCTTCGAGGCCCTGGACCCCTGATGCGCCTACCAGGTGACGGGCAGTTCGTGCACGCCGAGCAGGTTCTCATCCTTCTTGAAGCGGATCTCCTCCGGTGGCACGGCCAGCCGCAGCGTGGGGATGCGGTGAAAGAGCGTCTTGAAGACCACCTCGAACTCGATGAGCGACAGCGCCCGTCCCGTGCACAGGTGGATGCCATGGCCGAAGGCGAAGTGACGGTGCACCTCGCGTTGGAGGTCCAGCCGGTCCGGATCCTCGAAGACCGTCTCGTCGCGGTTGGCTGAATCCGGCTGGGCGAGGATGCCTTCACCGGCGCGGATGAGCTGGCCTCCAATGGTGACGTCCACCGTGGCCACGCGTTGCCGGCCCAGGTGCGAGACGTTGACGAAGCGCAGGAGTTCCTGGACGGCCGCGGTGATGGCCGCCGGGTCCTCCATCGCGCGGAACCTGGCCAGCTGCTCCGAGTCGAGCAGCAGCGCCAGCGTGCCCAGGCCGAACATGTACGCGGGCGGCCCGTGGCCCGCGTAGAACAGCGCATGGAACATGGCGGCGGCATCCGGGGCGCTCAGCTTGCCCGTCGCCACCTGCTCGGACACGACGCGACCGATGAGCGTGTCCGTGGGCTCACGCAGGTTCGCCTCCACCAGCGCCAGGAAGACCTCATCCAGTCCGGCCAGCGCCGCCGTCGCCTCCTCGCGTGACGAGGCCCGGGAGCCGATGGTCCGACTGAGGACGTGCAGGCGCTCCGCGCCGTCATGGGGCACCCCGAGCAGGTCGCAGATGACGCGGATGGCGACGGGCAGCGCGAACGCGGCCATCAGGTCCACCGGATGCGGGCCCGCCAGCATCGCGTCGAGCGCCTCATCCACGGTGCGCTGGATTCGCGGCCGCAGGGCCTCCATCCGCCGGGGCAGGAACTCCTGCACGAGCATGGCCCGCTGCACCCGGTACTCCGCGTCCGGGCGAAAGAAGAAAGGCAGGGTCCGCTCCTGCCGGGCCGCCGAGGAGGCGGAGATGTGCGGGAACCCTGGCAGCGTGGAGTCCAGGACCATCCGGGTATCGCTCAGGACCGCGAGCACGTCCTGATAGCGACTGATCAACCATGCCGTGTTGCCGTTGAACAGCCGGACCGGACACACCGGGGCCTCCTGCCTCAACCGCTTGTAGTCGGCGGGAGGCTCCAACGGATGCTGCCAGTCCTTGGGAAACGGATAGGAATTGCTCATCGGGAAGCTCCTGTTCGTGTCAGCAGGGCTGCGGCGCCCGCCACGGTGGGATGCTGATACAGCTCACGCAATCCCAGGTCCCGGTCCAGCTCGGTCCGGACCCGGGCCGCGATTTCAATCAGCTGAAGGGAATGGCCGCCGAGCCGGAAGAAGTCGTCGTACGGGTCGACCGAAGCGACCTTCAGCACGTCGGCGAAGATGCGGGCCAGGTGTGCCTCCGTCGCGCTCCGGGGCGGACGCAGGCTCGTCACGCGTGCGTCGGGGCTCAAGGTCCGCAGGACCTCTTCGTAGGCCTCCAGCAGACCTTCGATGAACGCGAGGTCGAAAAGACTCTCATCGAATTCGGCCCACACCGTGCACAGGCCATCGGAGCGCTCCTCGACCCGCAGGGTGAGCTCGAACTTCGCGGAGGGGAGGTCCAACAGCAGCTCCGTCACCTCGCAGCCGTGCAGGGCCAGCGCTCCCGCCGTGTGGGGCGGATGGTAGGCGAAGTTCACCTGGACCACCGGAGACCGCGTGGGGTCCCTGGGAGGCGACAGGTCCTCCACGAGCTGCTCGAAGGGCAGGTCCTTGTGTGCGTATGCGTCCGCGCTGGAAGCGGCCACCCTCGTGAGCAGCTGGCGGAAGTCGGGGTCGCCGCGCAGGTCCACTTCCAGCACGACGGTGTTGACGAAGAACCCGAGCACGCGCTCGACCTCGGGCAGGTCCCGGTTGGCCACGGCCAGCCCCAGCAACACCCGCTCACGTCCCGCACGCTGACCGAGCACGAGGCCACACGCGGCGGCCAGCACCGTGAACACCGTCTGTCGTTCAGCGCTCGCAAGGGCGTGCACGGACCGGGCAATGGCGGCGGGCAGCACGCGATGCGCACGGCGTCCCTGGCCCAGCGCGGGCCGCGGGGAGACGAGGTCCAGGAAGAGGGGGACGCCGGACAGCCGCTCACGCCACCAGCGCGACAGGGACTCGCGCCGTGAAGCGGTGAGCTGCTCGCGCTGCCACGCGGACCAGTCCACGTACTGCACGGGCAGCTCGGACAGGCCCGTGGGTTCGCCCAGGACCGCCGCGCGGTAGGCGAGGGCCAGTTCCTCGGAGAAGACCTGAAGCGACCCGCCGTCCGCCACGAGCAGGTGCAGCGCGAAGACCAGGAAGTGCGTCCGAGGCTCCAGCCGGAGCACGGTGAGCCGCAGCAGCGGTCCGTGCTCCACGTCGAACGGACGGGCCGCCTCTGCTTGCGCGTGGCTCAGGGCCTCGGCTTCGGTCGCCACGTCCACGACGTGGAGAGGTGCCTGCCCAGCCGGAGAGAGGTGCTGCCGCGTTCCCAGGGGGAAGACGGTCCGCAGTGGTTCGTGCCGGGCCACCAGCACGTCCAGGGCCTCCCGCAGGGCTCGCAGGTCCAGCGGCCCCACCACATGATGGCAGCGGACCGTGGCGTGGGCCGCGCCGGTGGGGTCCATCCGGTGCAGGAAGCACAACCGCTGCTGGGCGAAGGACATCGGAAACGCGGTCGTCATGCGCGCGGCAATCGCTTGATGGTGGTGGAGGCGACCGGCGCCACGGTGAGTGCGTCGGCCAGTTGCGCGACGGTGGGTCCCATGAGGATGGTCGCGAGCCCGACCTCGCGCCCCATCATCCGACTCAACCGCGAGGCCAGCCGCATCGCCTGCAAGGAATGCATGCCCAACGCGAGCAGGCTCTCGTGGACATCCACCCGGATCACACCCAGCAACTCCGCGACCACCGCCGCGATGCGGACCTCGGTTTCGGTCCTGGGCGCCGTGAAGGGCGCTTCAAAATTCCGTGGGGTCGAGGTGGGCAGCCGGGAGCGGTCCACCTTTCCGTGCGGGGTCAACGGCCACGCCTCCAGGACCACGACCTCCGAGGGCACGAGGTGTCCCGGCAGCCTGCGCGCCAGGTCCTCGCGCACGGCCTGCGCGGCCACCGCGACTCCCGGCTCGGCCACCACGTAGCCCACGAGGCGGGGCTCCTCCGCGCGCGAGTCGATGACCGCGAGGGTGTCCGCCACGCCGGGATGTTCGGCCAGGGCTGCGCGCACCTCCGCCGGCTCCACCCGGAAGCCCCGGACCTTCACCTGCTCATCGCGGCGGCCCAGGAACTCGATGATGCCTCCCGGAAGCCACCGGCCCAGGTCTCCGCTGCGGTAGAGCCGCCCGCCAGGATGCGTCGCGAGCGGATCCGGCACGAACCGCTCCGCGGTGAGCTCCGGCCTGCCCCGGTACCCCCGCGCGAGACCATCCCCTCCGATGCAGATCTCCCCCACGGCGCCCGGCGGCGCCACCTGCCCGGCCGCGTCGAGCACGACGACGTGGGCATTGAACAGCGCCCGGCCGATGGGCACGTTCGTGGCCTCCGGATCATGCCCTTCGTCGAGCTTGTAGGCGCTGGCCATGACGGTGGCCTCCGTGGGGCCATAGGCGTTCGTCAGCTTCGTGAAGCCCGCTCGCTGAAGCGTGCGGAACGCCTCCGGGGGAAAGGCCTCCCCGCCCACCATCACCCGGTCCAGCGCGGCGAAGGACTCCGGGGACTCCGCCGCCAACCGGGGCAACACCACGGGGGGAATCACCGCATGCGTGATGCGCTCCTCGATGAGGCACCGGGCCAGCGTGGGCACGTCCCAGACCGGCGGCAGGAAGTGGACCGCGGCGCCGTTCAACAGCGCACCCCAGACCTCCAGCACCGAGACATCGAAGGAGACCGACGCCATCGCCAGCATCGTCTTGCCCGGTCCCAGGTCCTCGGCCAGGGCCGTGCGGTGCAGGAGCGACACGACCGAGCGGTGTTCGATTTGAACGCCCTTGGGCTTGCCCGTCGAACCGGAGGTGTAGAGGACGTAGGCCAGGTCCGACGGACTTCCCGAGGGCAACGGCGGACCGGACTTCGGGGGAAGGTCGTCCAGCACGATGGTGGGGAGGCAGGTGAGCCGGTCCGTCAGCACCGCCGTGGTGACCAGGGCGTGGGCCCCGGCATCCTGGACGAGCGACTCCAGGTAGGCCGGTGGCGCCTTCGGATCCAACGAGAGGAAGGCCGCCCCCGCCATGAGGCTTCCCAGCTGGGCCACGACCAGCTCCGCCGAGCGGTGGATGCACACCGCCACCAGCGACCCTTGGCGGACGCCCTGGCCTCGCAGGTGGTGCGCCAGGGTTTCCGCCCGGCGCGTCAGGGCTTCGTACGTCAGCACGGAAGCGCCCGCCTTCACCGCCGGAGCGTCGGGCGAGAGCCGGGTCCAGTGCGCCAGCAGCTCATGCACCCGATACGAGGGAGCCTCCGTCCTGGCGCCCACGCTGACGAGCGCGCGCTGTTGCGCTTCGTTCATCAAGGCCAGCCGGGACACGCGGGTATCCGGCGCGGCGGTGATGGAGCGCAGCAGCTGCTGGTACGCGGACAGCATCCCGGTGATGAAGAAGTCCTCGAAGAGGTCGGAGTCGAACTCCCACGAGAGCAGGATGCCGCTCAGGGAGGACCGGGGACTGGAGCGCACGGTGCTGTCGGAGCGGGGAATGGTTACCAGGTCCCCGGCGAACCGGCTGATGTGTCCCGGTTCGGCGTAGAGGGGCACCGCGACGACGGACAGCTCGAACTTGGCGGAACCATTGCTCAGTCCCTCGACGATGGTGACGTCGAGCGGGGACGCTTCGAGCGAGCCCACTGACGAGTCATGGAAGTTGAACATCGTCTGGATCAACGGATTGAGCCCGCCCTGAAGCCGCGCGGGTGACTCCGCGAAGATGTGCTCGTACGGCAGCTCCTGGTGGTCGAAGACCTCCAGCGCGTTGCGCCGCACCCGCGCCAGGAACTCCGTGAAGGAGGGGTCCTCGTGCAGCTGTCCGCGCAGCACCACCGTGTTGACGAGCATGCCCAGCAGGCTCTCCGTGTCTTGCCAGCGCCGGTTCGCGACCGCGGTTCCGACGAGGAGGTCCCGCGAACCGGTGTAGCGGTGCAACAGGACGAAGAACGCCGCGAGGAGCGTCGTGAAGAGGGACGTGTGGTTGCGGTCCGCCAGGTCCTGCAACCGGCGCGCGAGCTCCGCGTCCAGCTCCATCCGAGGCGCCACCCCACGGAAGCGCCGGGTCCCGGACAACGCGCGGCGCGGGAGCTGGAGCTGCGTCTGCGCGCCCTCCAGGGACTTGCGCCAGAAGCGGCGCTGCACATTCGCGGCCTCCGTGCCCACCCACTCCCGCTGCCAGCGAGCGTAGTCGTAGTACTGCACGGAC
Organism: Corallococcus sp. AB018; assembly: GCF_003986945.1. Classification (NCBI taxonomy): domain Bacteria; kingdom Pseudomonadati; phylum Myxococcota; class Myxococcia; order Myxococcales; family Myxococcaceae; genus Corallococcus; species Corallococcus sp. AB018. The sequence continues at coordinate 41,122 of NZ_RAWR01000050.1, forward strand.
AGCGGAGGGCGGCGCACCTGTCCGTGGCGCACGTGGTCGGCGTAGCCGTTGAGCAGCTCGCGGACGAAGACGTTGAACGACCAGCCGTCATGCACGACGTGGTGCTCGACGTGCACGAAGAGGTGCTCCTCTTCGCCCACCTTCAGGAGCCGCCAGCGGAACGGCCGGCCCTCCGCCAACACGAAGTGCGTCTGGACCGCCTCGCGAACCGCCTCGCCCACCCGCGCTTCCAGCACGTCCTCGCCCACGCCACTGAAGTCCTGGAGGGGCACCTCCACCGCCCAGGGCGGCTCCAGTTCGCAGCGCAGCTCCCCATCCACCTCCGGGAAGCGGGTGCGCATCACGTCGTGGCGGCGGACGATGTCCGTGAGGCTCGCGTGCAGCGCGGCGATGTCCAGGGCCCCCGCCAGCCGGAAGACGGCTTGCGTGTGGTAGGCCCGCGCGTCCGGGTTGAGCTTGTGCATCAACCACACGCGCTCCTGGCCAAACGACGGAGCGATGGCGGCCCCCGCCTCGCCTCCGCGAGGGCCCAGGTCCACCCCACCCTGCCCCTGCTTCAAGCCGGTCGCGAGCTGGGCGACCGTGGGCGACTGGAGCACCGCGCTCAACTCCAGCTGCGCGCCCAGGACGCGGCGCACCCGGGCGACGAGCTGGGTCGCGAACAGCGAGTGCCCGCCCAGTTCGAACAGGTCGTCATGCCGCCCCACCCGCTCCATCCCGAGCAGCGCCGCCGCGATGGCCGCCAGGGCCTCTTCGGCGGGGGATTCCGGCGGCTGGTAGCCGGTCCGCTCCATCCGCTGGGGACGGGGCAGCCGGGCCCGGTCCACCTTGCCGCTCGTGTTCAGCGGCCACGCGTCCACCACCACCATCACGTCCGGCACCAGATAGCCGGGCAGCCGGCGGCGCAGCTCCGCGCGCACCGCGTCGCCCGACAGCACCGCACCGGCGACCGGCATCACGTAGCCCAGCAGCCGCTCCCTCGTGCCATCGACGAGCGCCACCGCGTCCCGCACGTCCGGCAGCGCGGCCAGGGCTGCCTCCACCTGACCCAGTTCGATTCGCGCGCCGCGGATCTTCACCTGGTCATCGCGGCGGCCCAGGAACTCCAGCGTGCCGTCCGGCAGCCACCGGCCCAGGTCGCCACTGCGGTACAGCCGTCCTCCCGGCAGCGGGCCGAACGCATCCGGAATGAACCGCTCGGCGGTGAGGCCCGGCAGGCCCAGGTAACCGCGTCCGACCCCGTCGCCTCCGAAGCACAGCTCACCCGGGACTCCGTCCGGGACGGGGTGCAGGTGCTCATCGAGCAGGACCACGTGGTAGTTCGAGATGGGACGGCCAATGGGCACGCGCTCGCCGTCCACGGAGCGCACGGCCTGGAGCGTGCTGGCCACCGTCACCTCCGTGGGGCCATAGCCGTTGATGAAGCGGTGCTGCGAGCCCCACTGCCGGACGGTCTCCGGCAAGCACACGTCACCCACGCTCATCAGCATCTGGAGGTCGGGGAAGCCCCCCGGTCGCAGCGTGCGCAGGACCGTCGCGGGCAGCACCGCGTGGGTGATGCGCCGGCGCACCAGCACCTGGGCCAGCGGCTCGCCGGAGAGCTGTGCCGCATCCAGGGTCTCCAGCCGCCCGCCGTTGGGCAGCGCCAGCAGGACGTCGAACAGGGACGCGTCGAACGACGGGTGGAAGTACTGGAGCGCGCGCGTGTCCGGCCCCAACGCGCCCAGGAAGTCCCGCTGGGCGTGCAGCAGGTTGGCGACCCCGCGATGCTCGCTCATCACCAGCTTGGGCTCACCCGTCGAACCGGACGTGCAGATGATGTACGCGAGGTCCTCCGGAACAAGCACCGCGTCGTCCTCCCGCGACGCGACGGAGCCCGCTTCGGCCCCTGCATCCAGGAAGGCGACCCCTGGCACCGCGCTGTCCGGCGAGAAGCCCACCACGAGCGCCGCACCGACCTTGCGAACGATGTCCTCCCGCCAGGCCTGCGGATGCGATGGCGACAGCGGAAGGTAGGCCGCGCCCACCTTCCAGACCGCGAGCGCGAGCTCAACGAAGGAGGGGCCCCGGTCCAGCACGAGCGTGACCACGTCACCCCGTCCGATACCGCGGGCTCGCAGGTGCGAGGCCAGGGCTCGGGTGCGCGCGTCCAGCCGCGCATAGGTTGTTTCAGTGGTCCCGTCCGAGAGCGCCACGCGGTCCGCGTGCAGCCGGCATTGCTCCTCGATGACCTCCACCACCGAGCGCCATGGACCGTGGTCGACCCGGGAGTCCGGGACGCGCGCGACCACGTCCCCGCCCTCCCGCGCCACCGCTGTGTTCCGGCCTTCCAGCGCCCAGGGGCTCTTGCGCCGCAGGCTGGCCAGCAGGCGTTCGTACTCGGTTCCGGTGACCCGGGAGGAAGGGGGCGTGGAGGTCATGAGAGGGCTCCTGATGCAATGACTTGCACCTGGGCTCTCCGCGCGGAGGCTCGCCGCCCGGCAGCCCGGTATCCCGGACCTCTAGCACGCGAAAAAACACCGCGGTGCCCTCATTCGGAAACATCCCAAGCGGGCCCGCTGCTTCAGAGCACGTCGTTCTCCACCAGCGTGGCGAAGATGCCCAGACCCAGGAAGGCCACGCCCAGCACGATGTAGAGCACTGCCATCCCGAGGGCCCGGCCCCCCGTCGCCTCCATGTGGGGCGAAGGGTAGGGATCCAACGGGTTCTTCGGCAGCTGCGAATGCATGGCCTTGCCGAGCAGGCCCGGCCAAGCCCCGGAATGGGCGGGGTTCACGACCGTCATCCGCTTGCGCACCAGGGCCCGCACACCGGACACGAGGAAGAACAGGCTGAAGCCCCCGGTGATGATGAGCACGGCTGGATTGAATTTCATGGAACGGGAGCTTCCTCGGAGCCGGCTCCAGCGTGCAAGCCACGGCCGTATGCCGCGACTCGCTGGCCGCGCACCTGGAGCCAGAGTGGCACCTCCATCGTCTTCGCGTGCCACGTCCCGTGCTCCCACAGCCCGTCCTCACCCCAGCAATCCCCATGGTCCGCCGTGACGAGGATGGTCGCCTCGCTGAAGGCATCGAGCAGCGGCGCGAGCCGGGCGTCGATGAACTCCAGGCAGGAGCGCTGTCGCGACTCGCAGAGCGCACGGCTGTTGGTCTGGCCATAGGGAACGCAGGGGTTCTCCCCAGGGCTCCAGGAGGCCCCTTCATGCCAGTAGGGCACATGCGTCTCGCCGGCATTGAGGAAGCAGAAGGCGGGAGCGTCGCCGGTGGCAAGTTCCTTGGACAGCCACGCCAACTGGCTGCCCAGCGCGGAGGGTTCTCGCGGGTAGAAGAAGCGCTGGAAGTCCTGGCAGAGCCAAGCCCCGGTGGGTGTGCCGGGGTCGAACCAATCGACAGCGCCCGTGCCCACCGTGCGGTAACCGAGCTGGCCGAACCCGTCGATGATGCTGCGCCCCGGCAACAGGAAGCCGTCCCGGGGCGTGGCGCGGACCTTTCCATTCACCAGCCGGAAGAGGCGTCCCCACTTCGGGTCGAGGAAGGGCTGCTTCAGGCCCGGAACGCCCGGCGTGGTGCCCACCCACATGGCCGCGTGCGAGGCGAACGTGAAGTGGGCCGGTGCCATGGCCCGGATGGGCAGGCCCAGCCGGGACAGCGAGGAGCAGGTGGCCCGCACGGCCGTGTCATAGCGAAGCGAGTCCAGCGTCACGAGCAGCACGCTCTCCGGCGGCAGCTTGCGAAGCTCCGTCATGGGCAGCCTCGGGAGGCGGGCTCCTGCACCAACTCCATGAAGCGCTGGTGCAGGATTTCAAATGAGGCCACTGCCTCCAGCCGCTCGGCACGCCAGCCCGGCGGGCCCTCCCAGAAGCCCTGCGCCTGGTCCTGCTCAAGCATCCTCCTGCCGTCCTCGTCGATGACATTGGAGGAAACCGGCGGATTCCAGTCCGGCCACGGAGTGTCCGGCTTCTGGCGTGCGGCAAGCCGCTCGAGCCTGCGCGCATGCGGCATGGCCAGCCAGACGGTGAGCAGCGGGATGGCGCGCTCCTGAAACGCCTGCCGGACGGCGGCCCGGTGGATGCCGGAGCCGGAGAACTCGAAGATGCCCCGGGGCGTGCGCGAGCAGGCGCGGAGAAACCAGGCCCTGGCGAAGTATTCCCCTGCGACAGTGCCGTCACCGTGCTCGCGGCGGAAGCCGTCGATGTGGACGTGGGGTAACTCCCAGCGGGAGCACAGGGCCTGCGCAAGCGTGGACTTCCCCACTCCAGAGAGCCCAATGAGGAGGATGCGCGGCGGCACGGCGACTGATCCGGACATTTCCAAATTCCTCCCCACGGCGGCAGGCACATCATCCTAGCCTCACCCCGCGCTCATCCGGGTCTTGCAGTCCCTTGTCCGCTGCTCGCCTGTGTCCATGACACGTCGAACAGCTGTCAGCCGTCTCACTGGCGGATCAGCTCATGGACGGGCTGCCCATCCGGTCCCACGCCATCCAGCCGCACGAAGTCGACCGTGAAGGGCCAGGACGTCTTCACGAAGACGTGCTCCAGTCGGGAGACGCTGTTGCCCAGCTTCGTCCACGCCTGGACCTGGCATTTGCCATCGACCCGCGCGGTGGTGATGTCGATGGGGCGCGAGGGAAAGGCCTTCAGGCTCACCCGGACGCGCCAGCCCTCCGCGGTGGCTTCGACCGTCTGCGAGTCCTCCAACCCATACACGGGTTGCTCGACCCCCAGCAGCTCCTCCACCTCCGAGGGCCCGCGCTCCAGCATCCGCCAGTACACGTGCACGGGGCGCGTCCCCACGGGGCGGCAAGCCTCGTCCAGGCTCAGGGCGTAGTGGACCTGGTTCCGGTTCTCGCTACGGGACAGGAAGAAGGCGGACTGCGATGGGAGGGGCGCCCCGGCCGCGGAGGCAGGGTCGCGACGGTCGCCAGCGCAACGGCAGTGAGAGTGCCGAGCCTGGCTTCAGGAAACATGGGGGTTCCCCCTACTCCTTGACGACGCGGACGGCGGTGAACGCGCGGCGGACATCGCAGTCGTAGTCCTCGTACTCCGAAAACGAGTTCCCGCTGTCCTTCACCCTGTACGTGCCCGTCAGGGTCAGGGGCATGGTGGTGGTCTCCGGAACGGCGTCGAGGGTGCCCTCCAGCTCGAACTCGTGGATGACGCCGAACGTGTTCGTGTGGTGATTGCCACTGGCCTCCACCTTCCGGCCACCATTGCCTTTGAAGAAGCCCGTCAGCCACCGCTGGCCAATGTCGATGTTGAACCAGTCGTTGGAGGAGTCGTACTGGTGCCTGATGACCATGGGTTCCGTGGGCAGGGTGGCTTCCAGGCGCCGGCAGCCTTCCGGCAACTCCGAAGTGTCCTCGAAGGTCAGGGTGTACGTGCCGGAGATTTCACAGCCGCTCGTACAGTCCGGCTTTGATGGCCCGCCGCTACCACAGCCGCCGGCGCCCATGCCGCTGCCCATCGTCATCATCGCCGTGGCCAGGAGGACGGGGAGTCGCAGGTAGGTGACGACCTTCGAGGAACGGCGCTGGGAGGAAGACGTCTGCATGGGAGGCTCCGGTGTTGGGGGTTGAAGGGCTGCGGACAATAGCCAGTCAGCCACGGGTCCCCAAACGGGGTCCCCCGCACCCCGTGCCCGGCCGGCGTCCCGAGGTACGCTGGCAACGCACGAGGGCGCCCCGGTGCCCTCATCCTCCCAGGGAGAACGCATGAGCCCTCGTGGAGCCGAGGTTTGCCTTCTGCACGTACGCGAGAGGCATGAACCCCATGCGCCTGCGGGACGGGGAGTCCGTCGGCCCCACCGGGGCCCGAATCACGCTGAAGGTGAAGCCGCTCGAAGTGCTCCTGGGCCCGCGGACGAAGGCCGCGGATCAGCAGCTCAAGTCCTATTACTGCCTCCAGCGCGCCGTCGGAAACATCCCCCCGGAAGCAGTCACCGTCCATGCCGCGTTCTTCGAATGGCTGGACTGTGGCCCCTAGGCCTGCTCAACCGGCCGACCTTTTGCGAGGGCCTCCTCCACCTGTTTTCGACACTCCTCGGCCGGAGCCTCGTATTTGTAGTCCGCCAGCGCTTCCGCCCGGGCGGGGTAGAAGAACCGGAGGCTCGCCCACCCATGCCTCCGCCGGTCCCCTGACTCGGACCGCAGCAGTTGGAGGATGGGCTCCTCGTACTTCGCCAGGTCCTCGCCGCGCTGTGCCAGCTCCGCCAGAATCAGATGGGAGATGAAGTACTCCGCCTCCAGGCGCTGGCTCAGTGACGCAGGGTCCGCTCGACGCAGGTCGTTGTTCAGGAACCTCGCGACGAAGAAGAACGGAAGTCCTCCGACCCCGTAGCCCACCACCCATC
>NZ_RAWR01000506.1:0-501 GCF_003986945.1 Corallococcus sp. AB018
AGGAAGGCCCTGTCTCAGCTGCTTGATTCCCAGCGCTAAGAATACCCAAAGCTCCTGCTATCTCTCTGGCCAAGGCACCCATAGCCTGCTGACCCACTGGCTCGGCCACATTGGCCTGACCAACTCCCTCCTGCACTGCCGGAATCTCACCCTGTAATGGTACCTCCTGCCTCGCAGGTCTACCACGCCTAGCACCTCTTCCTCGTCCTGACATCCTAATAAAGGTAACCAAGACCATTAGCACATTCACAAATGTGCCGAAGCTAAACACTCACGTCCTAATGCATGGACAACTATAATTCACTCCACATAAGCACATAATCACATAAGCACCTACGAATTTCATTCCCGGATAATGATAGTCCCAATGCGTTACTATAGTTCCGGTTGGAAGCAGCAGTGATCAAGTGCCTTTCCAACAAGACTACTAGAAACTCAAGGGTCCAATCAACGTCCTAGAAACTACATTCCATACCCACATAATCACATAAACATGTTATC
>NZ_RAWR01000507.1:0-491 GCF_003986945.1 Corallococcus sp. AB018
TTTGTGTACTTAGCTTGGTTGATAAAAATTTCTTCCTTACATTATTTGATTTGAAGCCCAAGGAAATAATTTAGCTACCCCATCATGCTCATCTCAAACTCATGTGTCATGCAATCTAAAAAATATTTTACAAGATGATCAGCAGTAGATCCAAACACAATATCATCAACATAAATCTGAGCAACAAGAATATGAGACTTAATATGTTTCACATATAAAGTCTTATCCACACTACCCCTTTGAAAGTCATTATCAAGAAAAAATGTAGTAAGTCTATCATACCAAGCCCGAGGGGCTTGTTTCAACCCATACAAAACCTTGTCTAACTTGTAGACATGGTTTGGATATTTAGGGTCCTCAAACCCTTTTGGTTGCTCAACATAAACCTCTTCTTTCAAGTACCCATTCAGAAAGGCACTTTTCACATCCATTTGAAACAATTTGAAACCAAGAAAGCATGCAACACCAAGTAAAATACGAATAGATTCGAG
>NZ_RAWR01000508.1:0-488 GCF_003986945.1 Corallococcus sp. AB018
CGGTTGTCGATGAGATTTTGGACCTCATGACGAAGGCGGTAGCAACGGTCAGTGCCATGACTGCGCTGCTGATGGTACATACAGTACTTGGAGGGATTATGTCTGGCTGGAAGTGGGTCAGGCAGAGGTTTAGGATCGAGGGGTTTGAGATGCCCTCTTTCCATCAAGGCTTTTAGTGCGCTAGTCAGGCTCATATAGAGAGGAGTGAAAGTTCTGCCCTGAGCTCGGGCTGGGCCGGCTGTTTGTAGGCTTGGTTTGGCAAAAGGGTCGGCTGTGGCGACTGTATTGATTTCGGTGGGTTTGGGAATAGCGCTACTACCAGCATTGGTACTCCCTGAAATCACCTTCCTTGTCAGTTCCCTTGTCCTGGGAATGATCCCGCTGTTGAACGCATTCTCGACTTGAACCCCCAGTTCATGCAAACTTTTGAAAGTGAATAGTGGAGCGACTATCAACTTTTGCAACATTTCATGCTCAAGGTTTCGGAC
>NZ_RAWR01000509.1:0-485 GCF_003986945.1 Corallococcus sp. AB018
AGTTTAGGGAGAGAGAGTGTCGAATTTAGGTTTTGCTCAAAGAAAGGGACTGAAAAAGTGATGTTTAAGACGCTGCTGTCCGCTGATATAAAACACTCTCGCTCGAGCGAAGGATTGGTCGCTCGAGCGACCAGACACAGAAAACTCTCGCTCGAGCCAAGAAGTTCTCGATCGAGCGAAGAAAAAATCCAGACCGCTCGAGCGAAGGAAGCTCGCTCGAGCCAAGAAAGACAGCTCTCAGGTCCAGAACCGGTGCAACACTACTCTCGCTCGAGCGACAAACTCCTCGCTCGAGCGAAGGACCAAAAATCTGGGCAGCAACACTAGGCTCCCAAACACAACCAACCTGTAACAAACCTGCCCAACACATCCTATAACTCAATATACAAGGTACAAAGGATGCAAACACGATAATAAACAACAACCAACATCCACGGACACATGTCCGGATCACTGTACAACAAGGGTAAACCCGGGATCGCTTC
>NZ_RAWR01000510.1:0-483 GCF_003986945.1 Corallococcus sp. AB018
GTATATAAGCTTTTTGTTTGGATGACTGTATGTTTGAAAGTTCCTGGACATATAAGATGTTAATTTTGTTTATATGTGTGAGTTATTATGGAATGTTTGTTTTACCATATAAGCACAACTCATCGGACAAAATTTTTGAGTTTGCTCCCGTTCGGTCCGATTATTGTTATAAAATATGTCTGATTTTGTTTGAGGCCGTAGGTAATCCCTTGATTACTAACCGATTATGACTTTATCCTTAGGGGCGGGATCGAGTCTTGACAGAGTGGTATCAGAGCACGAGTAATAACTCACACACTTGTCCAAATAGAGCAATAAGCGTCTAGATAAGATCTAGGATGCATTCATGTGATAAATACGAGTTTGGAAGCGTTGGTTATATGCTTAAATGTTTTGTTAGGAATAATTATATGTGTAAGTTGTGAACTACTTGCATTGCAAATGATCTGGAAATACGTACTCCTTAGTGTATGCGTACTTGTG
>NZ_RAWR01000511.1:0-479 GCF_003986945.1 Corallococcus sp. AB018
ACTGAGAGATGGTCTACAAGACCTCTCCCTCCCTTCGGGAAGAGAAAACAGAACCTGATTCGCAAATCGAGGCAAAGCACAAAAGAGTCCCGAAGTCCGGAGTCAAGGTTCTCGGCCGAGACTTCGTAACCTCAGAACGAGCACAACATACGCATTCACCGAGCACTCAATCGATGACGTCTGAATCTTAAGGTCGGTCAAAAATGAGGTGTCTACACTCGATTACATGAAAATAGTTACTCGAACCCATACAAACAGAGCCCTTGGCTTACAAAATATAATCATAAGAAAACAAGAGCCTTGTGCTCTCAACATGCACATCCACACCCTTAGTTCGGCGGAATCACTACTTCTTTTCCTGCACTAAAATCTTGTAGGGTAAGCATAAAACCCAGTAGGAAATTCTTAACAAAGTATATACATTTTATACAAGCCTCATGAAATGAAATGTACATGCCATGTCATGTAAAGTATCATTT
>NZ_RAWR01000512.1:0-478 GCF_003986945.1 Corallococcus sp. AB018
GTGTGATTATGTATATATTTTTTAATCACACCTTCTAATTAAAGTATGATTATATATTCACTACTACTTTTTAATCACACTTTTTAAACAAGTGTGATTATATATATATTTTTAATCACACATTCTAATTGTGGGTATATATTTTCTGAGTACCAACACGTGGTAAGGTGACGCCGACGTGTCAGCCGAGGTGCCACGTGTCCTGGTCGTGACGCCGAGGTGATCTCGGCTAGGTCGAGATTATCTTCGAAGATATCGGAGTCTGGGATAAGCGGATAAGGGACAAGAGTCCTAGAATGAAAAAGGACCTCAACCTGGATAAGGATAAAGCTCTCAGGGAGTTTATCTTTATCTATTGGAGAGTCCAAGATAAGCACTGAGCTGATATCCATTGAAGCCAGGCTTCTATTGGGATTAGGTTTGTGTTGGCTATAAAAGAGAGGCACCCCCATGGGTCTAAGGTACGCAATTTATATTC
>NZ_RAWR01000513.1:0-477 GCF_003986945.1 Corallococcus sp. AB018
AATGTGAAATGAGTACTCCACCATTTATGTTCGTTTGGTCAAGCTCGAAGGAGATCATCCTTTGCTTACTATTCGCCAGATAGAAGCTATAGATTCCATGTTTATGCTAGCGCTCCCACTCAATTGCACTACCGTGTTCCCAAAATGTACGTATCACCCTGACCTAAAAGTAGGCTTAACTAACAAATCAAAGAACACGAATAGCCTCTCGAGATTGAGCCTAAACATATCAGGATTAAGATCATTTGATCTAGGATCAACAGGTGATATTGAATTGAATAGATATTACGGTAAATTTAATATATCTAATCAAAGTTCAATATCGTACCCTTCCGATGTATACTCCATACATCCGATACTGGTAAACTTTCCCAATGTCCTGGAAAGGACATAACACTTATCCAAGGTGTAAGAATACCTATCGCTGATTATACCATGTCAGTCTAAATCCAGTACACTGACAAATAAGGGAATAAA
>NZ_RAWR01000514.1:0-476 GCF_003986945.1 Corallococcus sp. AB018
ACCACCCTCAGGGGTGGTGAGGATGAGACCAGCCCCACTGCCTTATTTACGGATGATCCGTCGACATTGAGGGTCCAGGAGTGGGGATCCTCGGTCTCAGTGTTGAATTGCTTGGGCTGAGGGGGTGTGGTCGGAGTAGGATTTGGTGAATTCCAAGATAAAATCGACGACAGCTTGTCCTTTGATTGTCGTTCAAGGTCGGTAAGAGATTTCAAATTGGCTAAGCTTGACAGACCATTGCATAAGTCTGCCGGATGACTCTGGTTGTTGCATCACCTTCTTCAAAGGTTGGTCAGTGAGGACCACCATAGAGTGAGCTTGGAAATAAGGTCGGAGTCGTCGTGAGGCTATGAACAAGGCAAGGGCCATCTTTTCCAGCAGAGGGTATTTTTGTTCTGTCCCCCTGAGAGCTCGGCTAATGTAATAAACCGGACGTTGTACTGAACCGTCCTCCCTGATGAGGGCCACACTAACTG
>NZ_RAWR01000515.1:0-475 GCF_003986945.1 Corallococcus sp. AB018
ACATAATGTAACAATAACTGCAGCACCTAATTTTGCTCTTAAACATGTATGTAAATACATATCGATTGAAAAAGATATTGATATGGATTTATCTGCATTAAGGATAATAATTGATGGCGCTGAACCAGTTTCACCAGATACTTGTAGAGAATTTAATGAAAAAATGTATGATTTTGGAATGAAAAATACAACTGTACGACCATCATATGGTTTGTCTGAAGCTACGTTAGTAGTGACCACTCCAAAATGCCCACAAGAATTTAGGGAAGTTAATGTTATGAGAAATCATGTTAAAATAGGTGAAAAAATAATTGAAAGTGATATTAAAAATGATAATGTTATAAGTTTTGTAGAAGTTGGGGCATGTATAGGTAATTGTGAAATCAAAATTATTAATGATGATGGCGAAAAGGTTGGGGACCGAGTAGTAGGTTCTGTTTTACTTAGAGGCGATATGATTTCTACTGGTTATTAC